>JAVVFD010000049.1:0-16238 GCA_032250935.1 bacterium | reverse complement strand
CCAAAGACAGGCCATATTTTTGTATAACTGCTCGATGCGCCAAGGAAATATGCGGGCAGAATGACAAGCAACAGCGCAACGTATTTGTTTGAAAAGAAGGCGTATTTTTTCCCAATGGATTCTTCGATAATGAATCTTGCGATTCTTGTCGAGGAATCAAGGGTGGTTAGTATGAAGGTTTTTAATGCCGTCATCGCTATCATGGAGGCTATGGAGAATTTAATAAAGGGAAGCATCTTACTTACAACACTGCCAAAGCCGTTTCCAAAAAGAACGACCCAGCCACCAGAGGCCATGACTTGACGGATGCCGTATTTTTCCATATCTACAGCATTTGAAGGGGCGATCCAATAGAGACCTCCCCCTACCAGCACTAGAGTCATGATTGCAAGAACTCCCTCAAGCAGCATTCCCCCAAAGGCGATCGATTTGCCGTCTTGCTCGCATGCAAGTTGTTTGGAAGTTGTTCCGCTTGAGACAAGGGAGTGAAAGCCTGAAACGGCGCCGCAGGCTACCAGCACGAAAAGCATCGGCCAGGTAGGCCCCTTGGTAGTAGAAAAGGAGGTCGCAAGGGCAGGAGAGTTCATTTCAGGATTTATGGCAATTATGGCAATAAATCCTAGAAGCATAGCAAGGTATAGATTAAAGGTGGCAATGTAATCTCGCGGCTGCAGGAGGAGATTTACAGGAAGTATCGAGGCAAGGGCAGCATAAACCATCAAAAGAGCAAACCAGAAGTTGGTTTGGCTAAAGCCGAATAATCCATCGTTTGGCAGATTTACGGGGTGATGATAACCGAAGTTGATGAAAACTAAGTTAATTATCACAACGATAATTGTGGCCGGTATTAGCGGAATGTTTTTAATATAGACTGCCCAGCCGAATATTATTGCAACAGGTATTAATGCGAATGTTGGTACTACCATGCTCGGTTGAGAGACAAGGGTCTTTGCGCCTACCACGCCGAAAACGGTTACCACCAGTATGAGGGCCAGATAGAGGAAGATAGAAAAAATGCTCTTTGCAGTGCCACCCATCGCTTTTTCGGCAATATCGGCGATTGACGCCCCCCGGTTTCTGACGGAAAGCATAAGGGCAAGGTAATCATGGACGGCGCCGATAAAGACGTTTCCCAGGGCGATCCAGGCAAGGGCGGCAAGCCATCCGAAATTGATTAAAGCAACTATAGGTCCGATAATGGGCCCTGCTCCGGCAATAGAGGCAAAGTGATGACCGAAAAGTATCGGTTTTTTTGCAGGAAGATAATCAATTCCGTCTTGCATTGTCAATGAAGGAGGAGCGGAATTGTCCGGGTTTATAAGTTTTTTTTCAATTATTTTGGCATAAAAGCGGTAACCAAAAAAATAGAAAAATAAAACTGCCCCTATCATAATAGGCGCTGAGTTCATTGAAACCCCTTAGTTCTAATAAAAATATCTGAGAGAGAGTATAGAAGTATATTTAATCTAGTACTATTATCACGTTGCCTTTTTCAAGCCAACTTAGGTTGGAAGAGCTTGTTTTCAGTCTTTTTGCGTCAGCTTTTGATATTATGAGATCACTGCTTCCCGGCCCTGAACTTCTGATCGCTTTTATTATTATGGGATTGCTTGTAACTCTTGCGCTGTTTCTAGCATCATCCAGTTTGGTGCGATATGCAACCAGGCCCTTGGAGAGAAAATAATCCCGTTTTATATAGGATGCTCCGTAGAGTTCTCTTCCGCTATCATCAAGAATTCTGGGTGAAAGAGCCGGTTTGGCGCCAAGCCCGCTTGCATCGATAATTATTCCGGATTCCTGCTCTGTACCTATGGCATCAACGGTTAAGCTGCCCGTATCGGGAATCATCGTTTCTATAAAAGAACCGACCATAGGTAGTTCGATAGTTACTTCTATTCCATCATCAGAAATGAATTTTTTATTAATTATTTGCGCTTTTCTAATGGTCTCATGAACTTTATTTCTTATGAAATCAGAAGAGATCATGTAGCTTTCAACATTGGTGGTGGCGTCAACCCTGATTGTTTTTATAACATCAAGAAGATTGCGCATCGCATCTATTTTTGCCGCCCTCATTATAGCCAATCTCTTAACGGCTATGTTCCCGCTTTCATTGTCGGCGACAGGAGTGGCTGCGGAAGTACCGGATGCCCGGATAAGTCCTTTTTCCCAATCTATTTCTCCCTTTTGCCTTTTTTCTATTAAAGGCGAGTCTTGATCAAAGATTCCGGCCTTGGCAGCCCCGGGAGAAACTGTAATAAGGAAGGCTAGCAATATAGCCGTAAATTTTACTGAACTAATGATCTTTTTTATCATAAGGTCATAACATTTTAAGAGATCCATAGTATGAAAAGAGTCTGATCCTGAATGCCTATTTTTCATGAAATGAAATGAGTGTCTTCATCTTTTCAGGTATGAGTGGAGCAACAGTTGCTATTGCATGTTTATATATAAGATATGCATCACCATTATCTTCAACGACGCAGGAATAATTGTCAAAGCTTCTAATATAACCTTCAACTTCATTGCCATTTATCAGGGAAACCCTAACCTTAACTTTTTCTCTTCTTGCCTGATTTAAAAAATGGTCCTGAACATTTATATTTACCTTTGCCGCCATATTGCCTCCAGCTTATTACTTAAATGGGTTTTCAGCTTATAATATTACAATCTTTTTAAGCAAGAAATTTTTATTTAATTTGTCGGTGCAGATTATTCAGCATTCTGCATGGTATCTTCAGAACCTGTTGCCTCAACGTTGAATTCGGCAAGATTGTCAGGTACAGAATAAAAAACCAGCATAAAGGGTATTTTTTTACCGGGAGGTATATTGCTGTTAATAAGCCCTTTGCCCAGCTTAGACTGTAAATCAAGAGTAATTTTTTTTCTTGAAAGAGTAGCAAGTTCATCTTTAGTAAATATATTACCACAGAAGGCGCTTTGTTCCACCACTTGCTTGCCAGAGCCATCATAAAGGGTGCCTTTTATGGATATAAAGCTCCTTGGGCCGTCGAAATTATTTAATGCAGAACCTTCAATAACGAATATGAGACCATCTTTTTCTGATTGCAGATAATAGCCATTAAGGTCACTTATCTCGATCTTTCCAGATCTCTCTGGTTGAGAGGATATGCCTAAGCTGGCCGCTGAATTTCTTAGCATTTGACCTATATCATATCCGGCAATTACGACATCTGCTTTGGAGGTGATGACATAATAAGCCCCGCCGAGCGTAAGAGCGGATATCAGAATGAGGATAAGAAGTTTGGGTGAATTTTTCTCAGCTTTTAGCCTCGCTTTTGTATCAGTCTTGATATCCCTTGAGCGTTCAAATTCTTCATCTGACATATCGTCAGATTCAGCAGGATTAAATTGTTCCTGCTCCTCAGATATATTGTCGGCTGGTGAATCGGTCACATCCAACCCCTCACCTAAGTCGGGACCGGTATCAAGGTCTAAATCGGCAAACCCGCTGTCAGAAGGTTTATCTGCTTCAGTCGTGGCACTTTCTCCCTCAAGGCCGAAACCGGCAGAATCGCTATCTCCCTCAAGGCCGAAACCGGCAGAATCGCTATCTTCTTCAAGACCGAAACCGGCAGAATCGCTATCTTCTTCAAGGCCGAAACCGGCAGAATCGCTATCTCCCTCAAGACCGAAACCGGCAGAATCGCTATCTCCCTCAAGACCGAAACCGGCAGAATCGCTATCTCCCTCAAGGCCGAAACCGGCAACGTCGCTATCTCCTTCAAGACCGAAACCGGCAACGTCGCTATCTTCTTCAAGATCGAAACCGGCAACGTCGTTATCTTCTTCAAGATCGAAACCGGCAACGTCGCTTTTAATAGCTTTTTCTGATTCGGGTTCCTCAAACTCAATATCCAGGCCATCGAGGTTCCCTGCAAGTCCTCCCCACGAGAGGTCTCCGTCACCAGCTTCTGCGGAAGAATCCAGAGCGCTTTCTTCTTCATCAAAACTATCAAAGGAATCACCTTCTTCACCGAATAAATCATCGTCTTCAGGGAAATCCATTCCAAAAGACTCGTCTTCAACGGGAGGCGCTGCTGCTTTACGTACGGTAAAAACATGTTTACATTTGCTGCATCTTACTTTTGCACCTTTATCTGAAATTTTTGAATCATCAAGCTTAAATTTTGCCTGACACTCGTCACATTGGATGATCATGTTCAACCTGTCTGCTAAAATTTCTTAATTGTGTGACGATCTGCCACTCGATAATAGTAGCAGATTTCATAAATAAATCAAGAATATTAAATAGTTGCCAACAGATAAATATGAACTTGACTTCTAATAATTGTTTTAGTTGAATAAGTCTTTACAAAATCAAGGGGGTATTTATAGATGGAGCTTCTGCACACGATGATCAGGGTAGGTAACCTTGAAAGGTCTGTTAGATTTTATACTGAGGCACTTGGTATGATTTTGAGGAGAAAAAAGGATTATCCGGCTGGTCGATTCACATTAGCCTTTTTGGGATTTAATGAGAGTGGCGGTCACGAAATTGAATTGACGCATAATTGGGGGATTGACAGTTACGCTCATGGAAATGGATTCGGCCATATAGCCCTTGCAGTAGATGATATTTATAAGACTGTTGAAGAAATACGAACGATAGGCGGTAAAGTCACAAGGGAAGCAGGCCCGATGAAGCACGGGGAGACGATAATTGCCTTTGTTGAAGACCCTGATGGATATTTGATTGAACTTATTCAAAAATAAAAGCATTGAGAGCCTCTTGCAAAAGTCTGCATTCTACCCTTCGACAGCTCAGGGTGAACGGTCTCAGGTCAAAATAATTGTTTTTTTCGTTCATGGTGAGCTTGTCGAACCACAATAAATACTTTTGCAAGAGGCTTTGGAGTATTAATTTATACATTAAGGACGTAGAATATATTAACGGCTCATTTTTTATTGAGAATAGTCGTTTCTATATGACTTATTGTGATAACATATCGTGGTGAAAATTCAGGCCAAAATCAATCAATTAAAAAATCTTCCCTCTCTCGTTGTAAGCGATGAAAAAGGAAACCTCCTTGATGTCCCCGGATATGGCATGCTTGCCAGAAGTGCTAACGAGTTTGTCATCCCTGAAAGTTCTTCCTTGATTCCCCTTCCCTATGGCAGTGACCTTCACATGCTGCCAGATAGGTATGCCGTTGGGATTGACCGCTGGACCGGCAAGGTTGTTACACTTAAAAGTTACTATGGCAGGAAAGTATTTGCGACATCCGCATTTCTTTCTCCCGCACATACTGCATTGTACCTATCGGCCTATGAAAAAAGCAGTAAAGCTGGCAAGTTGCCACTTTTTGCCTATGCCGCAGTTGGTTTTGAAAAAGATAGATTTGTTTCCACAGCTATGAGAGTAGATAAGGATAAACGTCAGGACTGTGAAAATTTTGATCAAGATGAGATTATAAAAAGAGGAAAAGGGCTTTTTGAAAAATTCAGGAAGAATCGCCTCACTAATCATTTGATAGAAAATTGTGCATTTACTTACCTATGTCCGGCGGCAAGAAACTGGGTTATGGGAAGGTGGGAGGCACCAATCCCGACATCAATAGGATGCAATTCGGAATGCCAGGGCTGCATATCCAAGCAAGCCGAGGAAAGCGGCGTCCCCTCCACCCAGGACAGACTCTCCTTTATTCCCACGGTAAAAGAAATTTGCGAATATACCATTCCACACCTTGAAAACGCACCGGACGCAATAGTCAGCTTTGGGCAGGGTTGTGAAGGAGAGCCGCTTACACAGGCGGCCTTGCTGGAGGATTCGATAAAGGAGATGAGGAGGAATACAACAAAGGGAACTATCAACCTTAATACAAACGGTTCCATCCCTTCGGCGGTAGAGCGTTTGTGCAAGAGTGGACTTGATAGCATTCGTGTTTCTCTGAATTCCGTTCAGGACTCCTTTTATCAAAACTATTTTAATCCAAAATCTTACTCTTTAAGGGAGGTTATAGAGTCAGTTCGAACGGCAAAAAAATATGGTAAATGGGTCTCTTTGAATTACTTTATATACCCGGGCTTTACAGATAATACTTTTGAAATGCGGGCAATGATGAAGCTTCTTCAGGAGATACCCGTCGATATGATTCAGATGAGGAATCTTAATATGGACCCTGAATTATGCTGGGAAGGGGCTGGTTACGGCCTGCAAAAAGGACAGCCGGTAGGGCTTATAAATTGGATGAAAGAGATAAGGAAGGCCAGGCCAGCCATCAGGTTTGGCTATTTTAATCCGTCAATCCCGAGTATGGGCCTTTAATTGTTTTTAAGGCTTTAAATTACCTGTCTGTCGGGCAGTTTAACCTGCAAGACTTATGTCGTAAGATTCTATAAATTTATCGTCATAAGTTCGCTGTGTCGCCGCCATCAACTTTTCGATACTATTTTCTATCGGGTTATCCCAATATTTAATTATGCGGTTTGCGACACTCTTTATTCCTTCGGCTGCAAGACTGTCGCTATAGTTAATAAGGAGGGGCACCTTTTCTTTAACCGACTTTTTTACACTGCTGTCGCTAAAGAGAAATCCTATATATTCTGTATCCAGAGAGAGGCGTTCAAGTATGGTGGCATGAAGATTATCAAGAACCTTTAACTCTTCAGGGTTTTCACCCATGTTGAAAACGAGTCTGGGCCTGAAATCACTGCAAAATTCACGAATCTCCCCCGCCACTTCCCTGTCGATCTCTTCAATTTTGCTTATAACATATTTAGTAGTGAGCGGCTGTTCCGGATTTATTTCCTTACAAAGCTGATCTATAAGGGTGGTGGCCGCTCTGCTTGAATGAGAGATCTGCCTCATCTTTCTCAATATAAAGTTTTTCAGGAACATAAGGACATTCATAATGGCAGAATATTCAAAGGTGGATATGATGATGCCGGAGTTTGCCATTCCGAAGAAATCAAGAGTGTTGAATGTGCTGCCGGCGCCGAGATCTACGAGGATGTATCTGGCGTCTATCTTTTTTATCTCCCTGATCAAGCGCAATTTTTGGGCATATGGAATATTTGCCATAAAAGGAGATTTGCCGTCTCCCGGTAAAAAACTAAAATTATCGACGCAGGTTTTCATAAGATAATCATTTAGGTTTACTTTCTTAACCTTAAGAAAATCTCCGATCCCAGGATTAATATTCGGCAGACCAAGATAGGTATGCAGGTTGGAGCTTCCAAGATCCAGATCAACGGCTACAGTCTCGTGCCCCATCTCAGCCAGCGATAGTCCAAGATTGGCTACGAAGAGACTCTTTCCGACTCCCCCCTTGCCTCCTGCTATAGGTATGATAGTTTTGTGTCGTTCCATAGTGTTAATATACATTCAATAATTCAGGTAATCAAGTATTAGCGTCTTAATCCTTTTTATTACTATTGGAGGTTAGCTTCGATCAAATAATTATAATACCGTGTCTAATTGACCTGATACGCATTTCCCCGCTCATTGTGGAAAACTCTACGCTTCGACCATAGTCTCCACCGGTATCAGAACCGATAAGCGGTATTTTTATCGATGCAAGTATCCCCATGGCGCATTCAACGTTTCTCTCCCCTACTCCTTTGCCATCTTTCTTAAGGTCCGGAAACATCGAAGCACCGCCTGCTATTTTTGCAACAATATCGACTTGATTACTGCCTTGTTCTTTAAGTTCGGCAAGGATGGCATTTATTGCGGTATCTGCATATCTGGGAAAGAATTTTGGCTCTACATCGTTCTTGCTTTGGGGCAGCATAATATGGGCCAGGCCTCCAATACCTAGTTTTTCATCATAAAGAGAGAGCCCCACGCATGAGCCAAGGCCGTTTGTGACTAATATATTAGGTTTGCCTGTTATCTTATAGTCAGCAATTTTAACCTTAATAATTGTGCTTTCTTCAACCACTGCTATAGTCCCTATTTCCCCTGCCCCGCTGCGGCTAGAATGACTTCTAATGTGCCGGGGTCCGGGATTAGAAAAAAATTACCTTTGACTTCATTACCTCTGAGGAAAAATTCGGTTTCTACTACGAGAGCTTTGTCTTCCGAGCTGCATAATTCGATGAGGGTATAATCGATTATTGCACCGGCCATATCGTATGAAATGCTGGGCGTTGAGCATATTAGATTAATGCTCAGCATTGTACCAAGGGCGCTTAGATATGCAGAGGCGAGTATATTACCGACTTCTTTAAGGGCAGAAAGGGCCAATTCCGAAAAAAGTTCCTCTCCCTTAAGATCTTGCTGGAGCAGGAGGCTGACCATACGCTCCGCGCTTTCTATAGGGTATATGAAGAGCATATTTCCGCTTGCATCGCCAAGCATTTTAAGGAACATACCCAAAACGGCCTTATCATCTCCTCCTAAATGTTCCGGCACATCTGAGATCTCAAGAAGTTTAATGCTTGGAACCCTGATCTCGACGCTGGTATTAAGCATCTGAGAAAGAGCCGTAGCTGCATTTCCAACTCCGACATTGCTGATTTCCATGAGGGCATCGAGCTGGGAACTTTTTAAACCTGAAAAAACCAAATTAAATTCTCCTTTTTAAAGCAGATTTGGTATATCCAGCACAAAGATGACCGAACCGTCTCCAAGAATGGTTGCGCCTGACAAGCCCTTTATCCATTCCAGCGGCGCTTCCAGCGGCTTTACAAATGCCTCCTGTTGTTCGATAAATCCATCGACAACGAGACCAACCTTTTTGCTTTTCATTTCTACTATAACAATTGATATCTGATCTGAGGCCGCCTTGTTGCTTTTGATATCCAGTACTTTTTTAAGGCTAAGAAGCGGTATCATTTCATTATCAATTAAAATGGCCATCTGTTTTTGAGAGCGTTTTAATTCATGTTTCTCAACCTCAAGGGTTCTTATTATCTTATTGATCGGAATCGCCAGCGTTTCATCGCCAAGCCCAACCAGAAGCACGTGAACTATCGCTACCGTAAGAGGAAGTTTGAGGGTAATACTCGTTCCCTTTCCTAAAATGGAGTCTATTTCAAGACTTCCTCCAACAGAGTCAACAACGCTCTTTACGGCATCCATGCCGACCCCTCTTCCCGAGACATCTGTTACTTTTTCAGCCGTACTGAGGCCTGAATGGCACACCATCATGAATACTTCCTTGTCCGGTATGGTGGCAATTCTTTCCTTTTTGATGAGGCCCCTGGCAATCGCCTTTCGCTTGATCTTTTCAGTATCCATGCCCTTGCCATCATCTTCAATGTTAATATATACCTGATCCTTTTCTCTCATTGCCCTGATGCGTATCTGTCCTGTTCCATTTTTCCCAACAAGTTCGCGTTCAAAGACAGTTTCTATGCCATGGTCTACGCAGTTTCTAAGGACGTGTACAAGCGGATCGGCCATTTCATCAACAATCGCCCTGTCGAGTTCGATATCTTTTCCATCAATCTTAAGGTCTATCTTCTTTCCGCTTTTACGGGCCAGATCTCTAACCACCCTCGGCAGTCTTTCCATTAAGTTTTCTATGGGGGTCATTCTAACTGACATGACCTGAGAGTGAAGATCTCTTATTAGATTGCTCATTTGAAGCATGCCGTCTTGAAGCGGGTTTGACTCAAGACCCTTGCTAACTTCGATCAGACGGGATCTTGAAATGATCATTTCACCAACAATATTGATGAGGTTGTCAAGAAGGTCTGTAGTTACCCTTACGGTTCTTATCTGTTGTGATTTTTTTTGACTTGGCTTTTGGGCACCAACTGCTGCGGGTTCGATTTCAGAAGCGCTGGATGCTGAAGATTTGACAGCTGCGTTGTTGTCAAAGATTAAAGGATTTACGCTAAAACCGGCAAGATCCGTCATCTTGGCAAGAATTTTTTTTATCTCTTTAACAGTTTTTTCAGTGGATATATGAAGGGAAAATTTGTTGTCAAAATTGCCCTTTTTTACGTCCTCAATGTCCGGTGTCGATATTGTAATCGTTCCGGCTTCGCTAAGCGCCTTGTATATCAGAAAGGCTCTCATTCCGGGTATTTGTGATGATGGGTCTATATTTAAATCCACCTGAAGATTCTGGCCCTCAGGAGTTATGGGTGCGGCTGCTTTTTTGTTATCTTCCTCAACTTTTGCAGGGGGGGTAATTTTTTCAGAAGGAGCGGGGGCCTTGGAGCTTATGGAAGAAGTTGGAGTGCCTCCCTTTATAGCCTGTAAACTTGCAATTAGAGTGCTTGGAGCCGCATCTACAGGTTGGTCCGCCTCTACGGATTTAAGCATAATCTCTAAAGAATCCAGGGCCTGGAAAAGAATATCCACTAATTCAGAATCGAGATTAAGCTCACCTTTTCTGAATAGATCCATCATATCTTCCATCTTGTGGCTTAGGTCTGATATAGAGTCATAGCCCATAGAAGCGGCCATGCCTTTTATTGAATGGGCCTCCCTGAAGAGCGCCTCAATGTCTTCTTTTCCCTCAGGATTTTTTTCAAGAGAAATTATCAGACTGTTCATTGTCTGGAGATGCTCTTTCGTCTCCGAGATAAACATCCCCTTATATTTGGACATATCCATAAGATGGTCCTGATCTTTTGCAGTTTTTATTTAGTTAAGAATGGTATGAAAATATACAGTCAAACTTATTTATAAAGCAGCTTTTAAACTGGATAATAGCACTTATTAATCTTCTATTATCCGTTTAACGATCTCCAGGACCTTTTCAGCTTTAAAGGGTTTAACTATAAAATCTTTTGCGCCTGCCTCTATAGCTTCCATGATAAGCGAATCCTGGCCCAGGGCGCTGCACATGACGATTTTAGCCGTCCTGTCTTCCGCCACAATTTCTCTTACAGCCTCAATCCCACTTTTTAAAGGCATAACAATGTCCATGGTAACAACATCGGGCTTTAATTCTTTATATTTATCTATCGCCTCAACACCATTAGCCGCTTCTCCGATTACCTCAAATTCGTCACCGGAAAATATATCTTTAATCATGTTTCTCATAAATATTGCATCATCTACGATAAGAACTTTAATGCTCAATGTTAACCTCCTTAAAATAGTCTTCAAGATCGGCGAGGAGCTTTTCTGAATCAATAATATTGACAGGGCTTTCTCCTATGCAAACTACTTTTTCAATATATATATTTTTAAAATCTTCACCTTCCATAGGGTTAAACTCTTCGATCGTTTCCGGTACAAATACGATCTCTTTTACGCCATGAACAAGAAAGGCAATGTGATACTCTCCCGGGACCAGTATAATGATCCTTGCAAGATTCTCGTCAATTTCTGTTGAAAGTTCAAAAAAACTGGCAATGTCATGTATTGCAACAATTCTTCCGTGATAGTTGATTACGCCTTTAATGAATCCTGGCGCTTTCGGCACATGATTCATGGGTAAAAGTTCAGAAATTTCATTAACGCGTGTAATATTCAATCCAAATAATTCATTGTGAAGATTGAATATTACGATTTGATCTTTTGAAAGAGACTCGTTTTCTTTTTTTTGGTCAGGGTTCATCTTCCAGCGTTAAACCTCAAATTTTTCCGTTGCGGCCCTCATTTCATCGGCAAGGTTGGAAAGCTCTTGTGCAGCAGAGGCCATCTCTTCCATTGATGCCATCTGCTCCTGGGTAGCTGCCGAGGCCTCCTGGGTGGAGGCCGCGTTATCTTCGGCCACCTTGGCTATATCATCCATGGCCCTTACCATACCCTGGGCCCCTTCACTCTGCTTTTGGGTCAGAAGGTATATCTCTTTTGAAACTTCCGTGGAGGCCATGACCATTTTTACGATATCTTTGAGTGTCTCACCGGTAAATTCAATACCTTCCTTTCCTGTAGTCATCATACTGGTACTTTCTTTCATTGCCCCCACTGCATGTGAACTTTCTACTTCGATTTCAGTTATCAGTGAGGTTATTTGATCAGCAGACTTTGTTGACCCTTCTGCAAGTTTTCTTATCTCTTCCGCAACAACGGCAAAACCTCTCCCGTATTCTCCCGCTCTTGCAGCTTCAATGGTAGCGTTAAGTGCAAGCAGATTGGTTTGTTGAGCTATCTTTGTAATGACCCCTACAATTTTTCCAATCTCATGCGTTTTTTCTCCAAACTTTAAAACCACCTCACTGGAATGCTCGACCTTTTCAAACACCTTTTTCAGGTTATCTATAACTTCCATGGCCTTCCTGCTTCCTTCAGAAGCGGTTTCAGCGGTCTTCGCGGTGTTTTCGGCGGCCTTTTTTGAACTGCTTGCAACCAGTTCAATGGAGGCTGCCATTTCATTAATGAGGAGGGAAGATTTTTCTACCAGCTCTGACTGAAGCTCAGCGCCCTTTGTTATCTGCTCTATGGTAGAGGAGATCTCCTCTGTAGATGCATTCATCTCTTCAGCCGTAGCCGAGAGTCCCTGGGCGGCATCGGAAACAGAATTGGAATTTTGCTGCATACTGACCACAAGGCCTCTTAGGTTATCCATCATGCTTTGTATGGAATTTTTCAGGTCTACAGTCTCATCTTCAAACATTGGTTTATATGTTGAGATTGTTCTTTCCTTGAGATTCCCCTTACTTACCTCCTTGGCTGCGTTTGAGATATCCTCAAGGGTGCCACCGAATTTACGGGAAAAAATCAGGCCCATAATCAAGCCTACGGTAATAGCGCAGAGTGTAGAAAAAAGGTGTTCCCATTCCTTATCAATTTTTAAATAGGGAGTAACAAAGGGAATAACGGTGACAGCGGCAATCACCGTTATAAATCCGAGAATAAACTTGTATCCTATCTCAATTCTCATAATATAGAGCCTCCTAAAAGTTAATTGTAAAACTAAAAATTTATTTTTTGATAGATTCTCTCTCTTGAAGAGACAGTTTTAAAATTATTCCTGCTATTTGATACCAGCGTCTCTGCCTTGCCGAGTACAAGAAAGCCACCCATAGTCAGAGATTCTGTAAGTTTATCGAGTATCGCTCCTTGCTGTTCCCTTGAAAAATATATAAGCATGTTACGGCATATAATCAGATCCTGCTTTTCACGCAGCTCGTCTTGAAGTATATTCCTTTTTTTGAAAGTGACCATCTCTTTAATTTGTGAGGTTATTCTGAAGTTTCCACCAGTCAGGGGGATAAAATATTTTTCCTTCAGATGAACCGGTACTTCCTCAAGGCTTTTTTTATGATAGATCCCTTCTCTCGCTTTTGCAATAACCTCTGCATCAAAATCGGTAGCTACTATGACGGCCGGAAACCGCATTAATTCTTTTTTAAAATATTCCTTAAGTATTATAGCCAGGGTGTAAGGTTCTTCCCCGCTTGAGCAGCCAACGCTCCAAATTTTCAGGGGAGAATCTTGTTCATCAGCCTTTTTTTTAAATATAAGCGGGAATATATCCTTTCGTATTTCATCAAAGGCAAAAGGGTTTCTGAAAAACTGCGTAACATTAATGGTCAGGGTCTTTAACAGGTTTTCGAGTTCAGATGTTCTTCTTTTAAGGAGATCGATATATTCCTCAGCGGTTTTGCAGCCATTAGCCCTGACTCTTACGGCGATACGCCTCTTTATGCACTTGTCCTTATAATTATTAATGTCGAGAGTAGATCTTTCAAAGAGCAGATTTCTAATATCTAAAAAAGCATCGTCGGATATGACGGTGGCGACCTCAGCGCTAATATCCGAAGCTATGTACCCTCTTTTTTTACTATCTTCCAATTCTGATTTTGTACCTCAAATAGCGCTAATATGGCAAGCTTTATATAGCTTGCTACCATACAAGGCCTTCAGATGTTAATCAAGGATTTATTATAACCTATTGCCCAGAATTTTTATTCAACTGAAATGATCATATCCGGTCATTCCGGGATCTATAATATTATTTTCATGATCATACAATAATACGCCATTACCGGGGCAAATCTCCCCTATATGGGTTAGTGTGCAATCAAAGTTTCTTTCTAGTTTATCCAGTTCTTCAACTTTCTCCATAGGGATAGTAAAGAGGAGTTCATAATCTTCTCCACCGGCAAGGACCGTCTTTATATTGAAGCCGTGGTCTTTAGCTACCCTTATATAGCTGCTGGAAAGGGGTATCCTGTCCAGCCAGATCTTCCCCTGTGCCTTGCTTGATTCGCATATATGGCCCATATCCTTTAAAAGGCCGTCACTAATATCTATCATGGACGTAGCCAGGTGATTCCTGGAAATATATCTCGCTACATCGACTCTGGGGGAAGGGCTAAGGTGTTTTTTTATCAACTCCCCGTTTTCAGGGGAGCAGTTGTCAATATTAATCCCTTTTTTTAGCAGCTTTAGGCCAGCAGCCGAATCGCCAATGGTTCCAGTGACAAATATCTGGTCTCCAGGGTTTGCCCCGTTTCTGCAAAGCACCTCCCTTTCAGGAGCCTCTCCAATAAGTGTAATGCTGATTAGTATTTTATCATCGGATGCCACAGTATCTCCTCCGATAAGTGTTACACCAAAACGGCTCGCAGCAAGCGCCGCACCTTTAGAAAAATTTTCAACAAAATCAACTTCCGTATCTTTTGGAAGCGCAATTGAAAGCAGGAAGAAGCGGGGAGTGCCGCCCATGGCCGCAATATCACTGATGTTAACGGCAAGCGCCTTTTCACCCAATTGATTTGGTGCGGTATAGCGCAGATCGAAGTGAATGTCCTCAAGGAGCATATCAGAAGTAACAAGAGAAATAATTCCTTCGCCCTTTCTTATAGCGGCTGCGTCGTCTCCTATCCCTATGACGATGTCGGAGTTATCTCGGTCAAAAAAACCTGCTATTCGATCAATAAGGCCGAATTCTCCCAGATCGCCCAGGTTCATTTCAATTTCACCAGCTTGCCTGCTTTGAATGGATTTCTGATGAGGGCCTCTTTCAGCACCTCATCTATATGACTAACTGGTATGAAATTTATTTTATTTCTCAAAGGAGCTGGTATCTCCTCAAGGTCTTTTTTGTTGATTTCAGGAATTATGATGTTTGATACCCCCGCCCTCATGGCTGCAAGCGCCTTATCTTTCAAGCCCCCAATCGGTAGAACCCTACCTCTCAAAGTGATTTCTCCGGTCATGGCCACATCCTTCCTTACAGGAATGCCGGTCGCTGCCGATATAAGAGAAGACGCCATTGTGATTCCCGCAGAAGGTCCGTCTTTAGGTGTGGCTCCAGATGGAACATGTATATGAATTTCCTTGCTGGAAAAAAAATCCTTATCTATTCCAAGGCGGTCGGAGTTTGCTCTTGTGTAACTAAGCGCGGCCTGTCCTGATTCTTTCATTACATCGCCAAGTTGTCCCGTTAGCGTAAGACCTCCCTTCCCCTTCATGACCGAGGTCTCTATATAAAGAATTTCTCCGCCTGCCTGTGTCCATGCAAGCCCGGTGGCAACTCCCACTTCATTCTTTTTTCTTCCTGCCTCTAAAATAAATTTAGGCGGCCCAAGATGAGTATTAAGATTCTTGGCGGATATAATTTTTTTCTTTTTTAATCCTTCTGCTATGGCCCGCGCAACCTTTCTGCAAACCGAGCTGATCTCTCTTTCCAGGTTTCTAAGGCCTGCCTCATGTGTATATTCCGATATAATCGCCTGAAGTGCAGAATCGGAGATGGAAATATCATTGAGTTTCAGGCCATTTTCTTCAAGCTGCCTCGGAATAAGATAACGCTTTGATATCTCGATCTTTTCCTCGAGGGTATAACCTGAAAGCTCCAGAACCTCCATTCTATCCCTAAGGGCGGAAGGGATGGGATCCATCATGTTTGCCGTTGTGATAAACATGACGTTGGAAAGGTCAAAAGGTAGGGCGAGATAATGGTCTACAAAACTATTGTTTTGCTCAGGATCAAGCACTTCAAGCAGGGCGGATGACGGATCGCCCCGGAAGTCGGCTCCTATCTTGTCAATTTCGTCTAGCATTATGACGGGGTTATTGGTTCCGGCCTGCTTCATGCTTTGGATGATTCTTCCTGGCAGCGCGCCTACATAGGTCCTTCTGTGTCCCCTTATCTCCGCCTCATCTTTCATGCCGCCAAGCGACATTCTGATGAATTTTCTTCCCATGGACCTTGCTATGGATTTCCCAAGGGAGGTTTTGCCTGTTCCGGGAGGGCCCACAAAGCAAAGGATAGGGCCTTTCTTTTTGCTGGTGAGCTTCCTTACGCTTAAGAATTCAAGTATGCGATCTTTTAACTTTTCAAGATCATAGTGATCCTCATCCAGAACCTTTTTGGCGGCAGGTATGTCCAGATTGTCTTCAGTGGAGACAT
>JAVVFD010000048.1:0-16374 GCA_032250935.1 bacterium | reverse complement strand
GTTTAAATCCCTCAGACAGGTCTCTTTGTCTTATTAACTTAACCAGGCTTTTTGCGACAGATTTATCAAGGCACCGTTCTACAATAATACCGGATAGCTCCTTTATCCTGTTTGCCGTCAGGTAATATTCCTTCATCATCTGTTCAACTGCCAAGATCCCATCCTTATCTTCATAACCGAATTTTCTGGAGATCTTTTCCTGTAGTTCAAAGTTCAGCTGCTCACACTTTCTCTTTCTAGTAAAGTGCATTTCATTTCTAAGCCTGAGCATGAATTCAAACGCCTTCGCAACTTCCTTATGCTCCTTGTCGCTTAAAATCCCCTTAAGATTAAGCTCTTTAAAGTCATTCACCTTAAATTTAACCTTGGCTGCCCATAGGGCCGTATGCAGGTCCCTCAGACCTCCGTCGCCTTCCTTAATGTCGGGCTCAAGGATGTAAACCGAATCTCCATACTTTTTTCTTCTCAGCTCAGCTTCATATATCTTGTCATTTATAAAGGTCTCCACATTTTTTGAAAAAATCTGCTGGCTGACCGTCTTTTGATATTCATCAAAAAGCGGTTCATCTCCGCATAGATATCTTGAATCTATAAGAGAGGTCTTGGCAACCAGGTCACTTGATGCATTGATGCACTCGCTGATGTTTCTCGTACTATATCCAACATCCAGACCGGTATCCCATAGAATATAAAGTATACGTTCAATGACAGTTTCGGCATATGAGCCAACCTTCCATGGGTAGAGGAACATAAGGTCGATATCCGATGCCGGAGAAAGCTCTCCTCTTCCATAACCGCCAAGGGCAACTATCGTGCATACCTGATCCGCCTTGGCATATCTAAGACAATACTCTCTTCCCGCAAGATCAAACAAGGCGCTAATAAGACTGTCTATTGCGATGCTGCGAAGAGCCGCAACCTCCATACCGGTCCCACCACTATTATGAGCATCCTCAATTACATTCATACATGAGGAAAGGTATTCCTTTACGAGAGCGATGTTGCTGCTGCAGTTAGGGCTTAAATTGGCAAGGCAATTAAGATTGGCCTCTTTAAAAGTTTTAATGACTTTATTTTTCATATTTGACAGCGGGTGAGTTCATTTTTTGTGGATTTGCTTATGCCCCCGAGACTGGATAAAATTGAACTCATCTGCTGGATGCGGTCTTTATAACATTTGCATACTTGTCAAGGCCCAGCGCAATGGAATTACTTATATTATCAAGATATTTTTCAGTCAATAGCCTCTTTTCTTCCTCCCAGTTGCTTATGAAACCTACTTCAACAAGAATGCTAGGCATATTCGCCCCGATAAGGACATAAAATGGAGCCTTTTTCACCCCGAGGTCTTTAATGCGATTGTAGCGTTTAGACATATATCTGCTCATACTTCCCTGGATGCTTGAAGCGAGCTTATTCGACTCATTGACCTTGTTCGTCTTATTCATATCCGCGAAGATCTTGCCGAGTTCGCTTCCGAATTCTCCCATATTTTTCATTGTTACGGCATTTTCTCTTGCCGCAACTTCCGAGGCGTAGCGGTTGGAGGCCCTGGCGTTCATGACGTATGTCTCCATACCGTAGCGCTTCCTGTTCCTGTTCGCATTTGCGTGTATAGATACAAATAAATCGGCGTTTTCCACATTCGCTATAGCTGTTCTTTCATCAAGTTGAAGGTATCTGTCGCTATCTCTGGTCAATACAACCTGATAAGCGAAATCCTTCTCAAGCTTCTCCTTCAGCCTCTTTGCGAGCCTTAATGTTACGTCTTTCTCCTTCGTACCGCGCGGCCCGACAGCGCCGGGGTCTTTCCCTCCATGTCCGGCATCAATCACTATCTTCCTCACCCCCAGGCCAAGCTGTCTCGACAATGAAAGCTTTTCGTCGTCATCAGACTCTTTAAGGCTTTTAATTACCTTCTCATCACCCTTTAAAAGCGCCTCTATTGACGGCGCCTTCAGTTTGTCTTCACCCATTACATCTATTACTACCCTGAATGGATCAAACATTGGAAATATCTTGTAATCCCTGATGCTTTCAATATCAAGAACGACCCTTACCGTATCCTTATCGTACTGGCCCAATCTAACCCTTTTTAAGAGCCCGTCATCAATGGGAATCTCATCTGTTAAGGTCGCTTTTTTATTTGCGCCAAAAAAATCTATATAAAGCCTTGGCGGTTTACCGATGGAAGGGTCTTGTCTTAAAAGATGATCCTTATATTTCCCCTTTCCCTCAAGATCAACAACTATTCTGGTATAGTTCGGGTTGGACCAGTGTCTTACGCCGGTCACATAAACGGTATGGCCGGACCCTTTAATATCAGGCTCTTCTGCGGGAAGGTTGCCGGGCTGCGCCAGGCGGCTTACCCGGGGAAAAGCTTTTTTAAATTCCGGTGCTTTAGCTGGCTTATTTTCCCTTGGCGCATAGGCGCTTAAGGCGGACAGCTTTAATCGCGCCTTTTGAATCATATCGCCGTTGCTGTGTTTTTCTGCAAGGGTCAGATAACTGCTGTAGGCCTTCTCCTTATCACTCAGTTTTTCATAATTTTCTCCCATCATAAAGAGCGCATCATCAGCAAGCGAGCTTGAGGGATAGGCCTTTACCAGCTTTTCTATCAGTTTATTCGATGACCTGAGATCGCTCTTTTGCCCCGAATAAGGGTGTAGCTCTACAAAGAGCGTTGCAGCCATATAAAGCGCAGCGTCTCCCTTTTCGCGGCCTGGATAAGCCTTATGGACTTTTTCAAATTTATTGATAACATTAAGCCAGTTGTGTCTAAGTTTTCTTTTTTCAGGAGAATCTTTAAGGCTATAGTATGCCTTTCTGGCCTCGTTGTACATGGCTTCTTCCGAAGGCGCTGAAACGGCAAAAGAGGCCGAAAAATGGCTGAAAAAGAATGTAATGAAAACTAAGCGAAGAATGAAAATATAGGGTCTCACTAACATTCCTCCTTAAGCCTGCTCAACCTGTTTAAGGCATCAAGAGGGGTCATGCCCGATATATCTATAGACCTCAGTTCTTCCAGAAGGTGTTCGGCCGGATGCATGAAGAGACTAAGCTGACCGCCCTTTTGGGGCGGCTGGCTGGTGTTTTTAGGAAGTGATAACCTGGGCATCCCTTCATCATCAAGCTCACCTTTCTCAAGATTGGCAAGTATCTCGAGCGATCTCTTAATCACCTCGGGCGGCAGTCCGGCAAGTCTTGCGACCTCTATGCCGTAGCTCCTGCTGGCCCCGCCTTCTACAATCTTTCTAAGGAAAATTATGCTGCCGTTCCATTCCCTGACTGCAACATTGTAATTTCTAACGCCTTCCTTGGTAAGGGAAAGTTCGGTAAGTTCGTGATAGTGCGTTGCAAAAAGGGTCCTTGCGCCAAGCCCCGGGGCGTCATGTATATGCTCGGCCACGGCCCAGGCAATGCTGACTCCGTCAAAGGTGCTGGTCCCCCGGCCTATCTCATCCAGTATTATAAGGCTGCGCCTTGAGGCATTGTTTAAGATATTGGCGGTCTCTATCATCTCCACCATGAAGGTACTCTGGCCCCTGGCAAGATTATCAGAAGCCCCGACGCGGGTAAAAATCCTGTCTACGAGCCCGACCCTTGCCGCCTCGGCAGGGACAAAGCTACCCACATGCGCCATTAGCGCAATAAGCGCAACCTGCCTTATATAGGTAGATTTACCGGCCATATTAGGCCCGGTGATTATAATGACCCTCTCTTTTTCACAGTCAAGCATCGTATCATTAGGAACAAATGGCTCATCCGGATGAAGGCGCTCTACAACGGGATGCCTGCCTTCGGTAATAAACAGTTTATCGGAATCATCCATTTCAGGCCGTACATAACCGTAGCGATCTGCAGCCTCAGATAGCGACACTAGTGCGTCAAGAGAGGCTATAGCAATTGACACATCCCTTAGCCTTGCCGTGAAGGCTGCGGCCTGAGTCCTGATCGAAACAAAGATTTCCTGCTCAAGGCCGGAAATTCGATCATCGGCCCCCAGGATTTTGGCTTCATATTCTTTAAGTTCAGGAGTTATAAAACGTTCGGCATTTGAAAGAGTCTGTTTTCTAATATAATCATCAGGCACCTCACCCAGTTTTGACTTTGTCACCTCTATATAATAGCCGAATACCTTGTTGAAGCGTATCTTCAGCGAAGATATACCGCTTCTCTCCTTCTCTTTGGCCTCAAGTCTTGCAAGGTACCCCTTCCCCTCACGGCTTATAGTTCTTAATTCATCAAGTTCGCTATTATAACCATCCTTTATGACGCCTCCATCCTTCAATGTGAGCGGCGCTTCATCCTCTATTGCGAGAGATATAAGTCTTTCAAGCTCCGGGATATCATCTATCCCATCATGAAGTTCGGCAATTAGCATAGATGGCAAATCCTTTAATGCGGCCTTCAGCAGAGGAAGCTTAAGGAGTGAATTCCTTAAAGCAAGCAGGTCTCCAGGGTTTGCCCTTCCCAGTGAAACCCTGGCATTTAACCTTTCAAGGTCATAGACGCCGGCAAGCGCCTCGCTTATCTCCCTTCTTAGCGATTGCCTTTGCTTAAGGTCGGATATCGCATCAAGCCTGCCATTGATTTTATTTATATCCTGAAGGGGATAATTTATCCATTCCTTCAGCCTTCTGCCGCCCATGGCGGTCTCGGTAAAATCAAGGGCATGAAAAAGAGAGCCCTTTTTATTATCTTCAAGCATGGTAGATGTAAGCTCAAGGTTCCTCTTTGTGGCCGAATCAATGAGCATGAATGAACTTATATGGTAGGGGCTAAGTCTGTCTATATGCTCGGCCATTCCGCCTTGAGAATCTTTGACGTATTTAAGGATTGCCGAGGCAGCGCCTATGCCGACAGACATACCGTCGCAGCCGAGACCATCCAGGGAATTAAGCCTGAACTGCTCCAAGATGACGCTTATCCCCTCCTCCGCATTAAAATAATGGTCTTCAACGCTTGAGATGGAGGCGTTCAACAAAGCGCTGAGTTCATTAAATAGCGAATCGCCTTTAAAGGAATCAGCAAAAAGGAGCTCCCTTGGCTCTATTTTTAGGAGCTCATCCATAAGCGAAGGGCTAAGACCCGAGGCAATAGAGTCGATTTCAGTTACCCTGAAATCCCCCGTTGAAAGGTCGAGAAAGGCAAGTCCCCAGCGCTTATCATCTTTAATGACAGCGGCAATATAATTTGACTGGGTCGCGCCAAGACTGGTCTCATCAACTACAAGCCCCGGTGTGACAATCCTTACAATCGCTCTCTTAACTACCCCTTTGGCCTCTTTGGGGTCCTCAACCTGTTCACAGATGGCTACCTTCCGGCCACTTTCAACCAGTTTTGCTATATATGAAGATGCGGAATGATGGGGTATGCCGCAAAGCGGGACAGGATTGGGATCATTTTTATTTCGCGTGGTAAGGGTGATTTCAAGGATTTTCGACGCCTCAATGGCGTCGTCAAAAAACATCTCGTAAAAATCGCCAAGGCGGAAAAACAAGATAGCATCGCGGCAGCTATCTTTAATTTCAAGATATTGCCTCATCATCGGAGTCATGGGGGGGGCCATGGGGGCAATTATGTCGGGCTTTGTTGTCAAAGTAAGATCCGAATTAATCTGTTTAAAGTTACAAGATTATAGGCTTAAACGGCGGGAGTTATGTTAACAAATTTGGTTCAAGGTTTAAAGGGTAAACAGATGAAAAATAGAGAGTCACATTTTACCTCTATGACATTTCTCGCAGATCTTATCCGATCTGAGTCTTTTTTTAGCGCCTGCGCCCTTTTTAGCTCTTTCGTCAATCACGACACCGGCCTGATGCGGATTGTGACAGGTAGAGCATGTTATCCTCCTCGTTGAATCCAGCGGTAGAATTATATCATGATCCTCTTCACTCCATCTCATCTCGACAGATCTTCTGGCGCTCGGCTTTTTCAGGTAATGTTTATCCATAAAATCCTGAGCCATAAGGGGATGACAGCGCCAGCATAAAAATGACACAGCCGCCCTGAATTTCACATCTCCAGTTCTGTCAACTTTGGGGTCAGGCACTTCCGCATGACAGACAAGGCATGTAGACTGCTTAAGGTCGCCATTTTCCTCAAGCATATCGCCATGAGGATTGATGTCTTTATATACCGCCTTTTGATGACAACGAAAACAGATATCCCTCCTGTCTGCATAAGGGGCTCCGACCAGAAAATTCCTCGTTCCAAGACCATAGTCTTCACCGGTATGAATCTGATGGCAGGTTAGACATTCCATATTGCCCGAGTAAAGCTTAAAGTCAGGATCAATAATCGCTGTATCTCCTGTAGGGCCCGAAATTAGAGATGAAGGGTGATGATCCCCTTCATTGTTATACCTGTGACAGTCCCTGCACCTTTTAGAAGGGTTCTCCGGTTGCATCAGGGCTGCCTTGCCACGCTCAGGCTTCCCTTCGTGACAGGCGCTGCAACTCATTCCGATATGGTAATAGCGCATTACCGAGCAGGCGGCCGTAAGCTGCAACAAGCATAAAAGAAGAAAAAACAGAATATATCTTGAAATCATAACCTGGACCCGGCTTTATTAAATAAAAAATCAAACATAAATCACCATGAAAAGCTGAAAAAATAGTTGCCGTGACAATTTGAACAGACTTTTTTTGACCTCATCGGAATCCTGCCTCTTCCATTCTTTACACTGACGGCATCATAGGGCCTGTGAGGATCGTGACATGTGGTGCAAGTTATCCTGCCAAATGGATCAAGATGAAGATCGGGGTCAGCCTCAGCTTGCAGACCCGAATAGTTCATGGCTTCATCCCCGGAAAATTCCTTTAAAAGATAGTGCTTTGAGAGAAAATCGCCCTGCATCACCTCATGACACTTCCAGCATATGAAGGCATCAGAGGCCCTTAGACTTACATCATCTTTATAACTTTTTCCGTTTGATGGATAATGGCAGACCAGGCACTCCTTTCCGGCAAATCGGCTTTTCCTTTCTTTTGCAACATAGCCATAGTTGCTGTGAGGGTCCATATTTACCTGTTTATTATTCTGATGGCACCTTCTGCATATATCCTTTCTATCGGCATAGGGAGAGCCGATAAGAAAATAACGCTCTCCGGCTAAATTGTCTTTGTTTTTATGCATTTCATGACAGGTAAGACATTCCATCTTATCATTATACAACTTAAATTCTTCGGGTATTAGCGCCGACTCCCCGAAAATACCGGGGCGCATTAATGAAGGGTGATGGTCACTATCCACTTCATAGAGATGACACCCTTTACATGTTATGGATGGGTTATCGGGAGACTTAAGCGCCTTTTCCTCAGCAGTCGCCCTCCCCTCATGGCACCTGTTGCAGGAGATGCCGGAATGATATCCGGACATAACGGCGCACCCGGAGCCTAGAATCAACAGCGTAAAAAGCGCATAAACTCTCAAACTAAAAATACCTGAATGATGGATCATGTTAAACATAAAATATTTACTCTTTATTGTTTCAAGCCTCGCCGTGAGGTTTAAGCTCATCCTGTCACCTCTTGCTGTAAACACAGCCGCAATAATCCTGCCTGTAAAAACCTGAAGCCTTCCCCATCTCTACAGTCTTCTTAAACCCTTCCTTCTTCTTGAAGTCCGCCGGCAGGTACCTTATTCCGAGCCCCTCTGACAATCGAAGGCCCGTCTCATTTATCCTTCCTGCATCCTTATGGGGTGAAACAGACAAGACAGTTGTAAAATATTCACATTCAAGGCTGCAGGCAAACCTGGCAGCCGCTTCAAGCCTCATATCATAGCAAATACTACACCTGCCTCCTTTTTCAGGGTCGGCCTTATTGTCTTTCGTCAGTTCATGCCACCTTTCAACGTCATAGGGGCCTTCATAAAAGACGATATTTTCGGCCTCGGCATAACTTTGAGCCTCATCGCGCCGCCTTATATATTCTTCTTGCGGATGTATGTTGGGGTCATAAAAATACAGGCTTAAATCAAAATAACTATTCAACAGCTCTATCACATAAGAGGAACAGGGGGCGCAGCAAAGGTGCAACAAAAGAGTCGGGCGCTTGCCCGATCCCTTTATAACCTCCAGTTCGTCATACATGAGTTTGGAATAATCAACTTTACGCATATATAGATCCCTAAAATCTTTACTTAGCCAGAGTCATGGGATAAAATCAAAGACCTTATGTTTAACAGAATCAACAGATATATAGCCAAAGAAATCAGTATAACATTTTTTCTGGGGCTTGGTATATTCACTTTTATACTCCTCATGGACAAGATCCTGAGCCTGACCGAACTCATAGTGAGCAAGGGCGCCGGAGTGATTGATGTTATCAGCCTGATCATCTATATACTCCCCTCCTTCATGGTTATTGCCATACCAATGTCCTTCCTGCTTGCCGTTCTTCTAACCTTCGGCAGATTATCAGGCGATGAGGAAATAACGGCGGCGAAGGCTTCGGGCATCAGCCTGGTTCAGATGATGCCTCCCGTAATTTCTATTTCAATTATTACCTTCATTGCAACTCTCTTCCTCATGATCTATGCCCTTCCATGGGGGAACCATTCCTTCAAGACAAAGATTTACAATATAATAAGAGAAACAGCCGACACCAGCATTGTTCCCGGCAGGATGCTCGATTCATTTTCAGACATCATACTTTACGTCAATGAAAAGGACGAAAAATCCAGCCGCTATAAGGGGATAGTGATATCGGAAAAGGGGAAAGGGGCAAAAAGCAACACTATTATCGCCTCTGAGGCAGAGATAATCTCGGTGCCCGACGAGCTATCCGTGGCCCTTAGACTATACGACGGGGCAATACATAAAGAGGGAGAAAAAAAACAACTTCGTTATAATATAATCAAGTTCGAGCAATGCGATATCACTCTGACAGTAAATATAAATAAGAACAGACCCTCTTCTGCCTCAAAAGGCGACAGAGAGCTTGGCATGAGTGAATTGTTGTCGAAAGTGAAAGAGCTGAAATCCAGGGGGCATGACTATGATTATCTGATGGTAGAGTTTCATAAAAAATTCTCCATACCTTTCGCCTGCATTGTCTTTGCATTTATCGGAGCCCCGCTCGGCATTCGGGGAAAGAGATCCGGGAAGGCGCACGGCTTCGTGTTCAGCCTTTTGCTCATTACCGTATACTATGTTTTTCTTATGGCAGGAGAGACCCTTGGAGACAAGGGAAGCATTCCTCCCTTCTTAAGTATGTGGGCCCCCAACCTATTTTTCATGGCTATTGGACTTCACCTTTTATACAAGGCCAACAATGACTCTGAGATAAAGATTCTCTCTGTATTTGAGAGCGCCTTCTCGGCTGTTTTAAGCCTGCTGACAAAAATATTTAAGAGAAAAAAATAACGATATGTATCAATTTCCATCCAAAAGAATATAAATATGAAGATACTTTTCAAATACATATCTATAAATTTTATTAAATTTTATGCAATCTGCATATCCAGCTTCCTCCTTGTCTATATGATAATAGATTTCATGGGACAATTCTGGAAACTTAATGACAGAGGTCTCCCCGCTATAGATATCTTCATATATTTCCTTTCAAAATCACCATTTATTATTAACCAGATATCCCCGATGGCAACCCTTCTTGCCACAATACTGACCCTCGGCATACTGTCCAGGAACAGCGAAATAACCGTAATGAAGTCAAGTGGTATAAGCGTATTTCAGATTTCCATTCCTATATTAATACTGTCCTTACTCATCAGCCTCTTTTCTCTGGTTTCAGGGGAATATCTTGTTCCGTTTTCAAACAAGATATGCAAGAAGATCGAAAGGTATCGTCCGGGAAGGGACAATACAAACAGGCTTTTTAAGTGAGACAAGATATGGTATTTCGGAAGGAGCAATATATACAACATAGATCTTCTGGATCCGGAAAAAAAGATACTCCATGGCATAACTATACTGCAACGAGACAACAACTACGCGATATCTGGAAGAATAGATGCCAGGGCCGCAATATGGGAAAAAGATAGATGGCTGTTTAAGGAAGGAACAATAAGAAGCTTTGGAAACAGCCTTACCGGGACAATAACTGTATCCAGCTTCGAAGAGCAAGAGATAGATCTTGAAGAAAAATTCAGTGATTTTACGGTAGTTGTCAAATCATCTGAAGAGATGGACTTTGCAGAGCTTGGCGCGCACATAGAAAAGCTGCAAAGGATGGGACTGGACTATAAGAAATATATGGTTGACCTCATGGCAAAGATAGCCTTCCCTCTCGTAAACTTCATCCTGCCGCTCATAGGGATACCTTTTTCCCTGAAGACCGGCAGGAGCGCAGGCATAGCTTCCGGGGTAGGCATAAGCATCGTTATAGGCTTTTCCTACTGGGTTGCCATGGCCTTTTGCGTTTCCCTGGGGCACACGGGCGTGCTGCCCCCCTTCATCGCCGCATTCGGCTCCAACATCATCTTCAGCATTGCCGGGTTTCTTTCCATAATGAAGATAAGGAGCTGATTCAGTTATTTGACAATATAAGCTGCGCCCCATTCTTGCCCCCATTCTTGCCATAGAACAGCAAGCCTAAATCGGCAGCATTGAATGGCGATAATTAATTTAAAGGACAAAAAAAGCCCCGGGCCTTTTCAAGGCCGGGGCTTTTTTAAATTTTAAGATCTTGACGATAAGGCGTTTAGAAGTGGTAGCTGAGCCCTATTGCCGCTACAGGGTAGATTTTATAATCATCAAGTTCGTCTTGCAGATTATCCTCTTCTTTTTGCAACTCTGCCTGGAATGCAAGGTCGGAGGCTGAGGTTCCTGTTGCTGTCAGGTCAACATTGGGCGACCCCTGGAAGACAGCGCCCAGCTCAAATGAAAAGGTGATATTCCTGTTTTTTCCCACGGCGTTTCCCCAGCCGATGCTTGCGTATGGGGCGACATCATCAAAATCAACTTTACCATGCAATTGTCCAACTTCACCAATAGTATAGGTTGTATCACCAATAGTATAGGTTGTTGCAGGTCGTGCGTCAAACTCCAACTCATTGCCGTTTAAAAGGGCGCCTGCCGTAATTCTGAAGACTCCGCCGAAGGGATGCCAGTCAAACAGGGCCGCTGCAGAAGAGAGCTTAAGTTCTATATCGTATTCAATATCGTCCTCTACTCCCGTTTCCTCCTTGCTGTACTGATTGCCGCCCAACCTGAGGTTTAATTTATCTGTGAGCCTGACAGTTGCCTCTGCACCAGCTCCCAGCGTGCCTGCCTTTACACCGACCGCAACGCCGCTGTTTCCGGCCGCTGCCGGTTGAATAAAGATAAGCAAGAAGAATAGTCCAGCTATGATAGCCATGATTTTTTTTGCCATGATCAGCCTCCCGGTAATTTAGGTTTGCTTTCTTAAACAGGAATAGTTCCTGTTTTTCAATATATCATATTTATATTGCCTATACTAATGGGAACCTCTAATAACTCAACTTTTGTTATTCCAGTGAAAACGGGAATCCAGTCATATCAGGCATCTTGATGCCCGATCAAGTCGAGCATGACATATTTCCAGAGATATCCTAATACCTGTAATGATCCGGTTTATATGGACCTTCAACGGGGATATCGATATATTCTGCCTGCTCCCTGGTGAGAGTAGTGAGGTTGATGCCGATCTTCTTCAGGTGAAGACGGGCAACCTTCTCGTCAAGCAGCTTTGGAAGCACGTAGACCTTGTTGTCGTAATCATCGCCCCTGACGAAAAACTCAAGCTGGGCCATTACCTGGTTGGTGAAGGAGGCGGACATAACGAAGCTTGGATGGCCCGTTGCACAGCCGAGGTTTACAAGACGGCCTTCTGCAAGGATGGTGATCCGCTTGCCGTCGGGGAATATGACATGATCGACCTGCGGCTTGACGTTCTCCCATTTATACTTGCGGAGGGAAGCTATATTGATCTCGGAGTCAAAATGACCTATGTTGCAGACAATCGCTTCATTCTTCATGGCGGCCATGTGGTCATGGTCAATGACGTTTACATTGCCCGTAGTTGTAACAAAGATATCGCCCATGGAAGCGGCTTCATCCATTGTCACAACGCGGTACCCTTCCATCGCCGCCTGCAGTGCGCATATGGGGTCAATTTCAGTTATCAATGTAGTTGCGCCCATCCCCCTGAAGGCCTGCGCGCAACCCTTACCAACGTCGCCGTAACCAAGAACGACGGCGATCTTGCCGGCAATCATTACATCGGTGGCGCGCTTGATGCCGTCAAGGAGAGATTCGCGGCAGCCGTAGAGGTTGTCGAATTTAGATTTTGTAACAGAATCGTTAACGTTCATCGCAGGGAAGAGGAGTGATCCGTCCTTCTCCATGTGGTAGAGACGGTGAACGCCTGTGGTAGTCTCTTCTGTAACGCCCTTTATCTCGGCAGCCATATCGGTCCACCTGGATCGGTTTTGAGTCAGGTTACGGCGCAGCACATCGAGAATAGCAACATACTCTTCATTATCGTCTTCTTTGGCATCGGGCACAGCGCCCGCCTTCTCGAATTCAACCCCCTTGTGCAAAAGCAGGGTAGCGTCGCCGCCGTCGTCGAGTATCATATTGGGGCCTTTTTCGCCGGGCCAGTTAAAGGCCTGCTCCGTGCACCACCAGTACTCCTCAATAGTCTCACCCTTCCATGCGTAGACAGACACACCTGCTGCGGCTATAGCGGCGGCGGCATGATCCTGGGTAGAAAAGATATTACATGAAACCCATCTTACTTCGGCGCCGAGATCAACTAATGTCTCTATAAGCACGGCCGTTTGAATGGTCATATGCAGGGAGCCCAGTATACGGGCGCCCTTTAGCGGTTTGGACGGGCCGAACTCCTCGCGGAGCGCCATAAGGCCCGGCATTTCCGTTTCGGCAATACTGATTTCCTTACGGCCCCAATCGGCAAGCGATATGTCTGCTACCTTGTAATCCTGTGCGCTCATATTTATATCCCCGCTTCCTTTTTAAGTGTTTCCGCCATGTCCGTCCTCTCCCAGTAAAGATCCTTTTCACTCCTTCCGAAGTGCCCGTAGGCGGCTGTCTGCCTGTATATAGGCCTCAAAAGGTCGAGCGTCTTTACTATCCCCTTAGGGCTGAGATCGAAATGTTTGTTAACAAGTTTTGCTATATTGTCGCTCGGTATTTTACCTGTGCCGAAGGTATCGATCATCACAGAAACAGGCTTTGCAACGCCTATGGCGTAGGCAAGCTGCACCTCGCACTCATCTGCAAGCCCCGCGGCAACGATGTTTTTGGCAACATACCTTGCCATGTAGGAAGCCGAGCGGTCAACCTTGGAGGGGTCCTTTCCGGAGAATGCGCCTCCGCCGTGGCTGCCGTGCCCGCCGTATGTATCAACGATGATCTTCCTTCCCGTAAGACCGCAATCTCCTTTCGGGCCGCCAACGACAAACCTGCCTGTCGGGTTTATATGATATTTGGTATCGTCATCAAGCAGACCGGCAGGGATGACCGCCTTTATGACCTTTTCAAGAACATCCTTTTTAATGGTAGCATTGTCGACATCATCCGTATGCTGTGTCGAGATAACGACTGAATCGACCCTTACAGGCTGGTTATTTATATATTGTATAGATACCTGGCTCTTGGAATCGGGCCTCAGGTATGTAAGAGTGCCGTCCTTTCTGAGTTCGGCCAGTCTTCTGACAAGCTGATGTGCATAAAGGATGGACATAGGCATCATCTCAGGCGTCTGGTTGCATGCGTAGCCGAACATAAGCCCCTGGTCTCCCGCACCCTGCTCGTGGTCTGCGAACTCATCAACCCCTTGGGCGATATCGGGCGACTGCTTGTCAAGAGTGACAAGGACGGCGCAGTTTTCATAATCGAAGCCGATATGAGGGTCAGTATAACCTATCTCTTTAATCGTTTGCCTTACAACATCCTGATAATCAATAACGGCGGTAGTCGTGATTTCGCCAGCCAGCAAGACCATGCCCGTAGTTACAAGAGTTTCACATGCAACCCTGGATTTTGGGTCCTGTGCGAGCAGTGCGTCAAGTATGGCATCTGAAATCTGATCCGACACCTTGTCCGGATGTCCCTCGGAAACCGATTCCGAGGTGAAAATATAATCTGTCATTCCCATTTAAATTTCCTCCTGAAATTTTTATCTATATAAATTGAGCGCTAATTAAGAACTCAAAATAATAACATAATGAGCAAATAAGTCAACAGATTAAGCCACAGATCAGCCTGAAACCAAGCCTGATAGCGGACATATCTTTAAAGATATAGAAAAAAAGGACAAGATCATGGAACAATAAAAAACAAGAACCTTCTTTCAGCTTGACATTGTGCGCATAAAGCTATAAAATTCCTTTTTTAAACTACTTACAAACAAAATCATAGATTTATTTTTCGGAGGATAAGTTGGCTAACCATAAATCTGCAATCAAAAGACATAAACAAAGCCTGGTTAGAAAAGAGCGCAACAAGGCTGTAAAAACATCCCTTAGAACTGTTACTAAAAGAGTGGAAGCTTCTGCAACAGGCGCAGACAAAGATGCAGCAGCATCTCAGCTTAAACTTGCCATTAAGGCATTTGACAAAGCGGCAAGCAAGGGTGTAGTCCATAAGAGGACTGCGGCAAGGACCAAATCAAGGCTTTCGAAAAAAATCAACGCTATGGTGGTTTAATAATAAGAGCTGCATAGATTAAATTACCGACAATATTTCAAAGGGCGCCTTCGGGGCGCCCTTTTTTATTTCGCTTTTTGGCTATTATTATATATTGTCCAGCTTAGTTCCTGCGATTGAAAATCTTTATTTACATTGTCATGCCAGGGCGCTTTAATCGGGCATCCAAAAACTCCGGCGCATGGATTCCCGCTTAAAAAGTGCGGGAATGACGGAATTTGAAGCTGTTAATTATTCAGATTAGTTACACGCTTATTACTTAAAACCGCAGAGTCTGAACATGAGAAGCTCAAGCGCCCTTACCTGATCAATCCTGGTTGATTTAAATTTAAGATCGAGTTGGAATATCTCTTCATGCGCCTCTTTGAGGTCTTTTTCCTTAAAAAGCCTTATCTGCTTGAAATAACCGTTAAACACAAAGGGAGGGAGCTTTATCACCTTCTTTACGTCGGCCTGGCTGCCTCCCTTATTTAAAATATCAAGTCCCGTCCATATGAGTCTTATCTGTCTCAGTATCATACTTAATATCAAAAGCGTACTCTCTCCCCCGTCGAGAAGTTTTTTGAGGTTTTCAAGTGAACTTTTAAGATTTTTAGTTCCTATTGCATCGATAAGCTGAAAAACAGTCCTCGACTTGAGGTCTACGCTTATAGCCTCAATATCTTCAAGCTCTATGTTTTTCCTCTCGCCTGCATATAGTGAAACCTTCTCTATTTCGTTGGCAACAGCCGCTATATCATTACCTATAATATCTACAAGGAAACTGCAAGCCTCATCGGAGATGTTAAAGCCGCGTTTTTTAGCGACCCACCTGATCCATTTCGGCATCTCCCTCTCATAGGGAGGAGAGTGTTCGATTGCAGCGCCGTTTTTATTGATAGCAAGAAAAAACTTCTTCCGCTTATCAACCGATCTTCCTGTCAGCAAAAGGGTGGTCCCCGGTGAGGGGTCTTCCAGATAGGGAAGGAGCTCAGCCTCTTCAGCGGCCTTAAGCTTATCGGCGTCCTTCAGCACCACAAGTCTTCTCGGAGCCATGACGGGCAGTGTGGAGGCCGCCGACAAGAGCTTGGCCATTTCCACTTCTCCCCCATAAAAAACATCAGAATTAAAATCAGGGATTGCCCCTTTAAGGACCGCATCTCTGATCTTGTTAAAGGACTCGTCCTTCATATAATCATCATCACCAAAAAGATAATAAACCGGCCTTATCTTAACGGCATTGATTTCTTTATAGAGTTCTTCCGGTTTCACTAGAAACCCTCAAACAAGCGGTCATAAATCAAATCGGCCATTTCCACGGCAAGCCTTTGCCTTGCTTCATACCTGTTTTTTTCGGTCGCCTGTATATCTCCGGGAAGGGATTGATAGTCTTCGACTTCCGTAATCCCTTTCCCTTTCCATATAACGTCCCCTCCCTTCCGGCTAAGCAGAACATCGACGGTGACGCTTATTCGATATTCGGAGGCCACATCGCTTGCAGAAAAAGATACCGGCCTGTCGTCTACGGAAATCAAGGTGCCCGTAAGGATGGTATCGGCTTTATCTTCGGGAAGAACCATAAGCCTGCTTCCGGTAGAAAATTCAGTGGAAAGGGCGGAGGAGATAAGCAGCTCTATCTCTGCATCATAGGTCTTATTTACAAAGGAGGTAAGCGCAACAGTCCTCACCTCTTCCGGCAGGCTGCCCCCCCCCCCTCTCAGATGATAGCCGCA
>JAVVFD010000047.1:0-16438 GCA_032250935.1 bacterium | reverse complement strand
ATGTTTAGAAGCTAATATTCTCTGCACTTTCTGTGGCAAATTCTCATTTGGTTGTCACTCGACGATTTTAAAACCTATCCCTGTTGTTGACTCAAAAGCCTCTACCCTGTTATTCTTCGTGAATGCGTTATTTCCCTATAAATGTCGATATTCAGAATAAAAGCTGCGTCCTTATCGGTGGCGGGAATGTTGCATATAGGAAGGCTGTATCGCTACTAAAGGCCGGGGCGAATATTAAGCTTATAGCCCCCGAGATAAATGAGGGGGTGAGCAAGCTTGTCGATGATAAGTCCATTAACTGGATTAAACGATGCTATGAACCTGGCGATCTCGATGGGGCAGCGCTGGCTATAGTTGCTGTGGATGACCCCGCTGTTGGCGAGAAGGTCTCTGAAGAAGCGGCGAAACTTAATATTCTTATCAATGTCGCCGATATTCCCGAGCAGTGCACATTTACACTCTCCTCCTGCATAGAGCGTGGCGATCTCCTTGTTACAATTTCCACTGGAGGCAGATGCCCCGCATTTTCAAGGCATATGAGGCTTAAACTTGAAGAAATCATAGATGATTCATACGGTGAGCTGCTTGATCTGCTTGGCGATGCCAGAGAGAAGTTGCTTAAGGCGGGTATTTCTTCCGACAACTGTAGAGATTCATTGAATAAAATTATTGATTCTGATATCATCTCTTTTTTACGTGAAGGGGAACATGGAAAGGCCGCTGCCTTTGCTGATAAAACGGTTTCCGAAGCTATTTTGAAATTGAGATGAAAGGATCAGGACTGATTTGAGCCATACACTTTTCAGATTAACTACCACGCTTTACCTCTTGGGCACTATCTCCTATGTGGTCTATCTGTTTTTCCCGAAAAAATGGGCATACCGGACGGCCTCTGTCTCTCTTCTTGCAGGCTTTATCCTCCATACAGGCAGCTTTACTTCCAGGATATCCAAGGTGGGCTTTCCCCCTGTAACTAATCTCCATGACGCGCTTTCTTTCATGGCATGGGCCGTTATAGGGATATATCTCCTTATTCTTTTAAAGTACAAGATACGGGTTATTGGCGCCTTCATTGCGCCACTTGCCTTTCTGCTCATGTTTTCGGCCTATTCACTTCCCAAGGATATTGCCCCTTTGGTAGTCCCCTATCTTAAGGCTTTTTGGCTGCCCGTTCATATAATTCTCGTAGTTATAGGCAACGGTTTCTTCGCCGTAGCCTTCGCTGTTGCTATTATGTATCTCATTCAGGAAAATCAGCTGAAGTCGAAAAAGATCGGGAAGATGTATTACTCCCTTCCTTCCCTTGATATTCTGGATAATATAAATCACAAGGCCCTTTCATATGGATTCCCCCTGCTTACCCTTGGAGTCGTTTCGGGCGCCATCGTGTCGGAACAGATGAGAGGAGGCATGCTCAAGGGAGGGATGAGCGAGCTTTGGACTATCATGGTCTGGATACTTTATGCTGTGCTCCTACATGGCAGGATATATTCAGGCTGGAGGGGAAGAAAGGCATCAAGAGTGTCGATAGCGGCTTTTATAATCCTTCTCGTCACCTTTGTTGGAATAAATATCACCGTAGGAGAAGGCTTCAGGTTCCATTGAAGATCATGCAGTTATGAATATTGTTGTAGTAGGACTTAGCCACAAAACGGCGCCTGTCGAGATAAGAGAAAAGGTGACTTTCCCTGCCGATAAAATGGCGGGATATCTTAGCGATCTGACATGCAGGAAAGGTGTTTCTGAAGGGGTAATTCTTTCCACCTGTAACAGGGTAGAGGTTGTTGCAATTGTCTCCCATATTCAGGAAGGTATTGAGGAGATTAAGGGGTTTATTGCCCAATCTAACGGCATATCCAGGGACATCCTCGATAATCATCTTTACAGCCATACATCGGAAGAGGGGATAAAACATGTCTTCAGGGTTGCATCCAGTCTTGACTCTATGGTTGTAGGTGAACCGCAGATTCTAGGCCAGATGAAGGACGCCTATCAGTATGCCCTGGAACATAATGTGACAGGGATAATACTTAATAAGTTCTTCAGAAAGGCCTTCTCCGTTGCAAAAAGGGTGAGGACCGAGACCAATATTGCCTCCAGCGCCGTATCTATCAGTTATGCTGCCGTGGAACTGGCGAAAAAGATATTTGGCGATCTTTCCGACAAGAGAGTTCTTCTCATCGGCGCCGGTGAGATGTGCGAACTTGCTGCGAAACATTTTGTTAACAGCGGCATCAAGGAAATTCTGGTTACAAACAGGACGCATTCAAGGGCTGAAAAACTTGCCGCCGACTTTGGTGGAAAGGCTCTATTGTTTGAAAATATAGAGCTGGACCTTGATGAAGTCGATATCATACTGTCATCCACAGGTTCTCCAGTTCATATTATCAGCGTAGCGCAGGTAAAAAAGGCTCTGAAAAAGAGAAGAAACAGCCCGATGTTTTTTATCGATATCGCCGTTCCCAGAGACATTGATCCTGAGATAAATAATCTCGACAATGCCTATCTTTATGATATTGATAATCTCCAGGGCGTTGTTCAATCCAACATGAAAGAGAGGGAAAAAGAGGCTGCTGCCGCTGAGGAGATAATTGCGGGTGAGATAGGCCAGTTTCATAAGTGGCTCCGTACCCTGGATATTACCCCTACCATCGTTTCTCTTAGAGAAAAGCTTGAAGGCATAAGGCGGCAGGAGATAGACAAGCTTTTGGCTAACCTGGAGGATTTGTCGGATAAACAGAAAAAAGTAATTGAGTCGGCTACAAATGCAATGATCAACAAGGTCTTGCATATGCCGATATCTAATTTAAAGAAAATGGCCGATACTGCCGAAGGCGACCTGCACATTGATTCGGCTAGAAAACTTTTCGACTTAGACTGAAAAAAAGAGAGGATTTATGAATAAGAAGACGATTACTATTGCGACAAGAGGGAGCATGCTTGCACTATGGCAGGCTAACCACATTAAAGACGCTATCGAAAAAGAACACCCCGGCACAACCGTTGAGCTTTTGAAGATAAAAACTACGGGCGATAAGATACTCGATGTCCCTCTGGCAAAGGTAGGCGGGAAGGGCCTGTTCACCAAAGAGATCGAAGAGGCGCTTCTTGATGGAAGGGCAGACCTTGCCGTGCATAGTTTAAAGGACGTACCAACGGAGTTTCCCGGGGGGCTTTCACTTACCGCTTATACCAAAAGGCAGGATGCAACAGATGCCCTGATCTCTAATGGCCATAAAAAACTTGCCGACTTGAAAGATGGGGCTAAAATAGGCAGCTCTTCTCTAAGACGCAGGTGTCAGCTTTTAAAGGTAAGGCCCGATTTTAATATAGTTGATCTGAGAGGCAACCTTGATACGAGACTTAAAAAGGTTGAATCCGGTGAATATGATGCAATTATTCTGGCCTCTTCCGGAATGAAACGTCTTGGATGGGAAGCTAGAATTACGGAGTGCCTGTCCAGCGATACAATGCTTCCCGCAATCGGTCAGGGAGCGCTGGGCATTGAGACCAAAACTGATAATACGGAGATGAAGGAACTTCTTGCCTTCTTAAATCACAAGGAAACGGCCGTCGCCGTAAGGGCCGAAAGGGCGCTTCTAAGAAAACTGGAAGGCGGATGCCAGGTGCCTATCGCAGCTTACGGCGAGGTTGAGGGGGACACTCTTCGATTGAGGGGACTGGTCGGAAGCCTCGATGGTAAGACGCTCATCAGTGACGAATTAAAGGGAAGCATCTCCGATCCTGAATCTGTTGGAGTTAAACTGGCTGAAAGCCTTCTCGACAAGGGTGCAGGAGAAATTCTCGAGGAGGTCTACAAGCTGGAGCTTGGCAGGTGAAAAAAAAAGTTCTTATCACAAGAGCTTTAGATCAGGCGGGGGAGTTTGCCGCATTACTTGAAAAATTCGGCTTTCTTCCCCTGATCTTTCCCACCATAGAATTTGCCCCCCCTGAAGATACTGAAAAAGTTGCAAAAACTCTGCGAAACATTTCATCCTTTGATTGGGTATTGCTGACCAGCGCTAATGCTGTGAGGTTTTTCATTCAATCACTTGAAAAAGTTGGAAAACCGGCGCTTCTTCTAAAAGATATAAAGGTCTGCGCTGTAGGACCCAAAACGGCCGAGGCCGCTGAAAATTTTGGCTTGATTGTCAATTTGATTCCTGATGACTACCGGGCTGAAGGGGTCCTGCACGCCCTTGCCGGTGTCGGGATTGAAGGAAAGAAGATACTCTTTCCAAGGGCCGGGGAGGGGAGGGATCTCCTGCCTAATGGCCTCAAAGAGTTGGGCGCTAATGTTGAGCTTCTCCCCCTTTATCGGACTGCCAAGCCAGCAGGGAAGAGTGAAGAGTTAATAACTCTGCTCAGCCAGGGTGTCGATTTTATTACCTTCACAAGCGGTTCGACGGTTAAAAACTTCCTCTCTATGCTCGGTGAGAAGAATCTGCATCTCTTAGATGGAGCCAGGGTCGCCTGTATAAGCGAAGTAACAGCACAAACAGCCGCCAGTCTCGGCATTCAAACAGATATCCTTCCGGCGCAAAATACGACCAGGTCGCTTGCAGAGGCGATTAGCAACAGCCTCAGTTAAAAGTCCCTTCAAAGTTCTCTATACTCAACTTCCTACTAAAAAAGGATAAAAACCGCAATATGTGGCGCATATTTAGCAATATGTGTCGCGTAAACTCTGTTCTTATCTGCTACGCTATTCCCATTATTACCGGCAACTTATCTTTAAGAGAAAAGCCCATTAAGTATAGGGAGATGGTAGGATATGGAAAAGGAACAGCTGCTGTCGATTCTCGATGGCATAAATGAATCTATATATATCCGACCCCCTTACACATGAAATGTTGTATGCCAACAAGGCGCTGGTAGATAGCTTCGGAAGCTTTTCCAAAAAGAAATGTTATAACTACCTCCATAATAACGACTCACCCTGTTCCTTTTGTTCCAATGAAAACATATTCGGTGAAAACCTTGGAAAGACGCATACCCGGGAATTCCGGAACAGTGGGAGCAATCGCCGGCATCGCTGTTTGGAGAAGGCGATTAAGTGGCCTGACGGGAGGATGGTCCGCTGTGGAATAACGGCGGATATTGATGACATGAAAAGAGATGAGGAAGAATTCAGGAGCATTTTTGAACATGCATCGCTTGGCATGGCCACAGTTGATTTGACAGGCCAATTCATCCAGATAAATAATGCCTTTTCCGAAATGCTGGGGTATGTGGAGAGTGAGCTTGTCGGGTCGCCATTCCTCGATATCGTTGCGCCCGATGACGTTGAATTTGTAAAAGACAGCTGCAAGGATTTTCATGTTGGAAGTGATGATAGTATCCAGTTTGAAAGAAGAGTTACAGCCAAAGGAGATCAAATAATTTGGGTCAATATGCATGTTGCCGCAATTAAGGATGATGAAGGCAAAATAGTGCGTTTTATCGCACAGGTTTACAATGTTACTGACAGAAAAATAGCCGAAGAAAATCTTCTTAAAAGTGAAGAGCGTTATGCCCTGATTATCGAAGGCGCCAGTGACGGGATATGGGACAGGGACCTTGTGAATAATGAGGTTTATTTTTCGCCGAGATGGAAGAATATATTGGGTTATAAGGATGAAGAGTTTCCAAATGAAATTAACAGATTATATGAAATTGTTCATCCTGTTGATCTTGAGATGATGAAGGGGGCTATTAAGGATCATTTGAGTGGAAACAGTTCTCACTACATGTGCGAATTCAGGATAAGGCATAAAGACGGTTCCTATCGCTGGGTTTTGGCAAGAGGCGCAACAAAGCGCGATAATGCTGGTAATCCAGTAAGATTTGCCGGGTCCCATACGGATATAACAGAGAGAAAGCTTATGGAGGAAGAGCTTTTAAAGGGGCAGAGACTTGAATCTATAGGCGTCCTTGCCGGAGGAATAGCCCACGATTTCAATAATATATTGACCGGCGTCATAACAAATCTGGAGGTCGCAAAGGATTGTTTGTCGGAACAGGAGAAGGTCGATAAAAATATTATTAAATCATTAAATTATGCCGAATCTGCAGCTATGCGGGCGGCTGACCTGACGAGGCAGCTTCTGACATTTTCAAAGGGCGGCGCTCCCGTTATGGAAAGGGTTTCGGTAGGAGAGCTGCTCGTAGAAACCGCCTCCTTTGTGCTTAGAGGCTCAAATGTAAGGAGAAGGTGCCGCATCTCTGATGATCTCTGGAGCGTGAAAATAGATGAAAACCAGATAAGCCAGGTGATTAACAACCTGGTTATAAATGCGAAACAGGCGATGCCCGATGGCGGGACCGTAACTATCTGGGCTGAAAATGTGTATATCGATAAGGGAAGACTGCCCTCTTTAAGTGCAGGCAGATACATAAAGATTACTATCAAGGACAGGGGGTGCGGAATCCCGGAAAGGAACCTTCTCAAGATATTCGATCCTTACTTTACCACCAAAAGCCAGGGCAGCGGTCTTGGACTTGCCACCTCCTATACTATAATCAAGAGACATATGGGGCACATTATTGTTGAGTCTGATGAAGACTCAGGCACAGAGTTTAAGGTTTATCTTCCAGCGACTAATGAAGTTGATTTTAAGAAAGAGGAAAAGCATGTTATGGATTACCGTGGCTTTGGAAGGGTGCTTCTGCTGGAAGATGAGGATATAGTGGCAACTTCTGTAGGTATGATCGCATCTTCAGCCGGGTATGAACTTGAGCATGCAAGAGACGGCAAGGAGGCTGTACAATTCTACAGAAGCGCCATGAAAAAAGGTAACTCTTTTGATGTTGTAATGATGGACCTGACCATCGCAGGCGGAATGGGAGGCGTTGAAACGATCAAGAGACTGAAAAGAATAGACCCTTTAATAAAGGCGATTGTATGCAGCGGTTATTCCGATGACGACGTTATGGCAAATTATGGTGAATATGGTTTTTGCGGCGTCCTGCCCAAACCTTTTACAAAGGATCAGGTCCTTGAAAAATGGGCTAATGTGATTAAGGGTAAGGCCAAGGGCACCTTAAGTAATTCATAGATGACATCTAGGCCTTTAGAAAAGCCGCCTTGGGCGTTAGCAATAAAGTATCGCTCTATCCAAGGTCTCCCGTAATAATATAGATATCCTAAAGCTTTTCCGTCTTTGTAACAATCCAGTAGACAATTCCGAGGACCGCCAGGGCGGCTATGAGGGAATATTGGGCCTCAATCGCTGCAGACTCGGTTTTAAGTGAGGCAACGAGGATCTTTCTGATTACGGCCACCATTGCCACGCTGATAAAGACCTTTACTGAAAACTTCGCCCCTTTCAGGTGGTCTATCTCTGTGTCGACAAGTTCTATGACGACCCAAAGCATGAGCAGGCTGCCCAAAGTGGCAAGCAGTCCCTTTTCTATGTCGCCGGTAAATATATGGGTCAGGTCGTATGCAAAGAGGCCAAGAACGGTAAGTCCAAGAACGACCAGTCCCATAACGAGCACAAGGTTGAGGCCGTAGGAAAAGCGGCGTGCAAAACCGATAAGCTTGCTTTCCGCTTTTTTGGATATGAAGAAAATGTTTTTTTCCTCCTCAATGTAGGAAGAGGTTAGGACATCGAGGTTGATGTCCAGGATCTTTCCGAGGGCAAGCATCATATCCGTCCTCTCTTCGCAGGCCGAGATCTCTTTTAGTATGATTTCGCTGCAGTATTTTCTAAGGAAGCTTATGCATACATTGACATAGTGAGAGGGGAGTTCCACCTTTACATGCGTAAAACCTATAGTTTCCAGGTAGTAGAGGTAGTCATCATCAAAAGGGCCATCGAAGAGCCTTGAAAACCAGGTTTTTATGGCGCCTTTATGTTTATTTATGATTGCATCGTTCTTAAGGTATTTTGAGGCATTTTTGAACTGCATCGCCTTTTTGTAGAATTGTTCTACAAAGTCGTCGCCTTTATCTTCCATTGTCGGCGCAAGCTTCATAAGCAGGCTTGCATCCCAGTCGGTGAAGTTATAGTTTTCTTTTATTTTTTCTATTGCCAAAGCGAAGTCTCCAATTCAGGCTGTTTATATTTGTAAAGTATATAGAATCTATAGCACTTATCAAGTTATTTCAAGAATAATATGCAGCCCCTTTTTTCTTGTGTCGATTTGCAGTTTTTAGTTATACTTTCAGGTCAAACTTACAAATTAATAAAGGAGATTTTGATGATTTTTCCAGATTACAGGCCAAGAAGACTTAGAAAAAATGAAAATTTCAGGCGCATGATCAGGGAGAATTCTCTTAGTGTCGATGATTTAATACTTCCGCTGTTTGTTACCTACGGTAAAAACAAGAAAAATGAAATATCCAGTATGCCGGGACAATATCAGCTTTCCGTAGACAATCTGGCCAAAGAGGCTAAAGAGATATATGACCTCGGCATTCCGGCTGTCATCTTATTCGGAATTCCGGAACATAAGGATGAACTCGGCACTGATGCCTATTCCGATAAGGGTATAGTCCAGCAGGCGATAAAAGAGATCAAGAACAAGGTGCCCGAACTTACGGTTATTACCGATGTATGCCTTTGCGAATTCACCTCTCACGGACATTGCGGGTTTATTGAAAAAGGTGACGTCGATAACGACCAGACCATAGACCTCCTTGCCAGGGAAGCTGTTTCTCATGCCAGGGCAGGCGCCGATATGGTTGCTCCCTCCGATATGATGGACGGGCGCATTGCAGCTATCAGGGAGGCGCTGGACGAAGAGGGTTTTGATAATATGCCCATCATGTCTTATGCTGCAAAATACGCCTCGGCTTACTATGGCCCCTTCAGGGAGGCTGCCGAATCAACGCCTGAATTTGGCGACAGACGTTCCTACCAGATGGATGCTGCCAATTCAAACGAGGCGATAAGAGAGGTTGAGCTTGATATAGCTGAAGGCGCCGATATCATCATGGTTAAGCCCGGTCTTCCATATCTCGATATCTTAAGGCGCATCAAGGATGAGTTTGACCATCCTCTTGCCGTATATAACGTTAGCGGCGAGTATTCCATGATTAAGGCCGCCGAGAAGATGGGATGGATTGACGGTGAAAAGGTCATGATGGAGACTCTTTTGAGCTTCAAAAGGGCCGGGGCAGATCTGATTCTTACCTATTTTGCCAAAGATGCTGCAAGGGTATTGAACCGCTAGATTATGATCAGCTATAAAGTCGTTGAACTTGCCGCTGTCACCGATCAGGACATGGAAGAAGCGCTAAATGAATGGACGGCCAGGGGATGGCGCTTTGAAGGGGTGCACTTTGCGATGAAGGACTCCTCCAAGAGGCCTGCCATGGCCTTTATTATCTTTACACGGGATGATGAAGAGGCTGACTAAGAAGCTTGCCGGAAGTTAATCTTCTTTGTCACTGGAATTTTCTTTTCTCTGCGCTCTTTGCGTTGAAAGGAAAATGTTCATCAAAATTTAATTAGTATCTTTCCGGATGATATTTGAAACAAGAAACTATAGATAAACTTAAGAAAATCGTAGGGGATGAAAACCTTACGACAGAAAAGGAACAGCTTATCTGCTACTCCTATGATGCTACAGGGCAGGAGTTTCTGCCCCATGCCGTCATCTTTCCAGCTTCAGCCAAAGAGATATCCGAGATTATGAAACTCGCCAGCGCTGAAGGCTTTTCCGTTATTGCAAGGGGAGCCGGTTCAGGCTTTGTAGGTGGCTCTCTCCCCGTTTCAGGCGGCCTGGTGCTTTCAACGAAACGGATGAATTCTATTTTTGATATAGACAGGGAGAATATGATAGCCGTTGTGGAGCCAGGTGTTGTAACGGGGCGCCTGCAGCAGGAGGTGGAGAAAGAGGGGCTGTTTTATCCACCCGATCCGTCAAGCCATAAATTTTGCACCCTTGGGGGGAACGTTGCTATGGGGGCAGGTGGTCCAAGAGCTGTTAAATATGGAGTTACGAGAGACTATGTTATGGGCATGGACATAGTGCTTCCGACAGGCGAGATGATATCCTGCGGCACACGTACTTCCAAGGGAGTTGTCGGCTATGACATGACCCGTCTTATGGTCGGTTCCGAAGGAACTTTAGGCATAGTTACTAAACTTATCTTAAAACTGATACCCAGGCCTAAATGCAAGTCGACCCTTTATGTCGAGTTTTCTGGCTCTGTTGATGCTGGGAAGGCCGTAAGCGCCATTACCTCATCTGGCATAGTTCCCTCCATACTGGAATTTATAGACCGCAGCGCCCTCACATGTATCGGGGATTCTTTGAAAGAACCTCTGAATGAGAATGTGGGCGCCATATTGCTCATAGAGGTGGATGGCTTGGAGGCCTCCGTCAATGATGGGGTGGCAAAGATTAATGAGCTTTGCACTGAATTTGGAGCCATAAAAATTATTGAGGCATCAGGTCCCAAGGAGGCCGAGGCCCTCTGGAGCGCCAGAAGGGCCATATCGCCATCTCTGTTCAAGCTCGGAACAAGGAAGATAAATGAAGATGTTGTTGTTCAAAGGAGTATGGTTCCAAGGCTTATTGAAGGCCTTGAAGTGATATCAAAGAGGCACGGTCTCGTTATGGCAAATTTCGGGCATGCGGGGGATGGTAATATTCACGTAAACATCATGATAGATAAAGGCAATGCCGATGAAGAGAGAAGGGCTGAAGAGGCCGTGAGGGAGGTCTTTCATCTGGCCCTTGATCTTGGCGGCACCATTTCAGGTGAGCATGGCATAGGCATAAGCAAGCAGCCCTATATTGGCATGGAGCTTTCAGAAATAGAGATAGAGTTGATGAAGGGGATCAAGAAGGTTTTCGATCCGCAAAATATAATGAATCCGGGAAAGATATTTCCTGTTTGAAAATGTTAAAACCGATTAACCGGGGAGTCACTGAGACACAGAGGGGCAGTCAGGATCAAGACTATCTTTCATAATTGTAATTTGTCATTCCCGAGAAATCGGGAATCAAGGCATATCATAAAATATGGATGCCTCCTGAGTAATGTATGTGATAAACATTCAAGCCGAGCATGACATATTTTTAGAGATAACTTTAAATTTTCAGATGTAACAGATTTTGTTTTTCTCTGAAAACTCCGTGCCTTAGTGGCAAAAAATATTAATATGTTCTATGGGAAATATGAAAATTAAAGATAAACAAACTTTGGAAAAGATAGATCAAAAACATATCTGGCACCCCTTTACGCAGATGAAGGAGTGGGAGGAAGAGGCGCCCCTCATTATCGAGGCGGGCGAGGGGAACCGGCTCATAGATGTGGATGGAAACCGTTACCTTGACGGCGTATCGTCGCTTTGGGTAACGGTTCATGGCCACAGGAAAAAGGAGCTTGATGATTCGATAAGGGCCCAGCTTGACAAGATCGCTCATTCCACTCTTCTGGGACTTGCCAATGTTCCTTCCATTGTTCTTGCCGAAAAACTTATCGCTATCGCACCGGAGGGACTGACACGGGTCTTTTACTCCGATAGCGGCTCTACGGCGGTGGAGATAGCCCTTAAGATGGCCTTTCAATATCGGCAACTGAAGGGGCAGAAGGGTAAGACCAGATTCATTGCGCTGAAAGAGGCCTATCACGGAGATACGATAGGTTCCGTCAGCGTGGGAGGGATGGAGCTGTTTCATGATATCTTCAGGCCTCTTTTATTTGATGCAATCAGGGTGATGACTCCCCATTGCTATCGCTGCGAGAAAGGGCTTGAATATCCCGCTTGCAACTTAAGTTGTCTTGAAGATGTAGAGGCTGTTATGAAAGAGCGCAGTGACGAGATAGCCGCACTGGTTATGGAGCCCCTGGTGCAGGGCGCTGCTGGAATGATCATGCATCCTGAAGGCTATCTGAAGGGCGTTAGAGAGCTTTGCGACCGCTATGATGTCCACTTGATACTTGACGAGGTGGCAACGGGGTTCGGCAGGACGGGAAAGATGTTCGCATCCCAACATGAGGGAGTGTCGCCGGATCTTATGGCTGTTGCCAAGGGCATTACGGGCGGATACCTGCCCCTTGCCGCAACACTTGCAACGGAAGAGATCTATGACACCTTTAAGGGTGAATACAGTGAACTGAAGGCATTCTTTCACGGTCACACCTATACGGGCAACCCGCTTGCCGCCGCTGCGGCCATAGCCAATCTGGAGCTCTTCGAGAGTGAAGGGACCGTTGAAAAAGCCGGGCAAAGGTCTCTATATCTAACAGAAGCGTTAAAAAAGATTGCAAATATGGAACATGTGGGAGAGGTGAGGCAGAAGGGGCTTATGGTCGGCATTGAGCTCGTTGAAAATAAAAAAACCGGGAAGCCCTATCTTTTTGAAATGAGGATGGGCCACAGGGTCATCATGGAGGCGAGAAGCCGGGGACTCATTATCAGGCCGCTTGGCAACGTAGTGGTATTGATGCCCCCCCTTTCCATATGGGACGATGAAATTGACGAAATGATTGATACCCTTTACGCATCTATAATAAAAGTGACGGCAGCCACCGGCATAAAAGTAGCGGGAGACGCCAGGGAGGCTTAAGAGATATGGAGGGAGCAGGCAAATTTTTTATAATGGCGTCGCTTTTTTATCTTCTTATCGGTCCGGCAATGGGTTTTATTATGGCCTATAAAAGAGGAAAATGGGTGCTGAGACTCATGCCTTCTCATGGGCATATTAATCTGTTAGGCTGGATATCTATGATGATATTCGGCTTTTCATATTCTTTTCTACCCATGATGGCGGGAAAGGAACTTTATAGCCAGACTCTGCCATATTTTCATTTTTTTCTCTGGAACACAGGTCTTATCGGAATGGCCGCAATATGGATAGGGAGCCGTTTTCCCAACTCTCCCATCAAGCCTGATCTTGTCTGGCCTTTCGGTCTTATGGTCTACCTTTCCATATGGCTATATGTAATAAACATAGGCATGACCATATTCAGTTGATTGACTAAATCTGACATATTTAATATACTTGCGATCAAAAAGGTGCCCTTAAATTGATGGATACGAAAAAAATACTGCTTGTAGATGACGTAAAGTTCTTTCTTGAACTCCAGAAATCTTTCCTGAAAAGGACAAACTGCGAAATCCTGACCGCCTCCAACGGTAGGGAAGGGTTGGAGCTTGCAAGGAAGGAGCATCCCGATCTTATCCTTATGGACCTCTATATGCCGGAGATGGACGGTGATGAGGCATGCAAGGCCATAAAATCTGACCCCGAACTTAAAGACATTCCCGTCATCATGATAACAAAGGCCGGGGAAGGTGAAGAGAAGGGGAGGTGTCTCCTGGCCGGCTGCGATGATTTTGTAACGAAACCTATCAACCGTGTTGCACTGCTTGAGAAGGTTAAGAATTTCCTCCATGTTATGATCAGGGAGCATATAAGGGTGCCCATTGATTCAGAAGTTTTATTTGCTGACGACGGCAAAGAATACTCAAGTGAGCTTCATGACGTGAGTGAAGGGGGCCTCTTTATTTGTACGGAAAAACCGCTGCCTATGGGTACGCAGTTAAATATAAAGTTTAAGCTTCCTGGAAGTCCCGGCATGATTGAAGTAGAAGGGACAGTGGTAAGGGTGGTGGAGAAGAAAGTCGAGCATCCGGTCCATGTCGTGCCGGGCAACGGCATCAAGTTCAGCCGTTTATCAATGGAAGCAAAGATGGATATAATAAAATATATAAAGTCGGGAAACTATATGGTCTGACCTCCCTTTTCCCTCATCTCGTCAATTATCCCCTTGTAGTCGTTCTTCCCGAATATGGCCGACCCAGCCACAAACACATCGGCCCCTGCCTTTGAAACGGCGGCTATGTTGTCAACCTTTATTCCGCCGTCAACCTGAAGCTCTACACCACCAAGGCCTTTTTCATCGAGCATCTTCCTTAGCCTGGCAATCTTGTCCAGCGAGCCCTCTATAAAAGACTGTCCGCCAAATCCCGGATTAACGCTCATAATAAGGGCAAGGTCGATATCTTCAAGTATCTCATCTAAAAAGATCAGAGGCGTTGCAGGGTTGAGGGATACGCCAGCTTTTACGCCGGCCTTTTTTATAATCCCCACTGTAGAATGAAGGTGACTGCATGCCTCGGCATGGACGGTGATTATATCGCTTCCGGCAGCGGCGAATTCCTCTATATAGTTTTCGGGAATTTCTATCATGAGGTGCACGTCCAGGGGGAGATGGGTGACTTTTTTTGCCGCCCTTACTATCATCGGCCCTATGGTGATGTTGGGTACAAAGTGTCCGTCCATTACATCTATATGTATGTAGTCGGCTCCCGCCTTTTCCACCGCCCTTATCTCCTCACCAAGTCTTGTAAAATCAGCCGACAGGATGGATGGTGATATCTTTATCTCTTTCATGTTTTTTTCTCTCTTCTTAAGGGTATTGAGCGTTTGATTCATTGCGGCTTCATGATTATGTTACACTCGCGAAAGCGGGTATCCATAAATTTAAAGCGCCTTTTAAAAAACTGCTATATTTTTTCAGGATTCCCGACCAGGCCGGGAATGACGGACTCAGGCGTTCATTTCCCTTTTTTTTTATACACCCAGCATCTCTCCCTCTTCAAGGGCAAAGCCTCTCAGAAGGTCTTCCGTCTTCATGCGTTTTTTCCCTTCAAGCTGAAGCTCTAAAAGTTCCAGCGAGCCCTTTCCCGCAGCTACCTCAATCGATTTCTTATCCATTTTGATTATTGCGCCGGGCTTGCCGCCTCCGTTTTTCTCGGCAGCACTTAAAACCTTCAGCATCTTGCCTTTTATTGTCGTGTGGGCGGAAGGCCATGGGTACATCCCCCTGATGAGGTTCACTATCTCTCCTGCCGGTTTTGACCAGTCTATGAGGCCGTCTTCCTTGCCGATGATGGGGGCATACGTTACAAGCGTCTCGTCCTGTACTTCCCTTTTTACCGAGCCGTCTTTTAGACCTTCAAGTGTCTCGATTAAAAGTTTTGCGCCCTCCAGGGAGAGCTTTTCATAAAGGGTCTCGGTATTATCGTCTTTCTCAATGGTGACCGCTTTTTTGAGCAGCATATCGCCGCTGTCGAGCCCTTCATCAATCATCATCGTCGTTATGCCTGTTACGCTTTCCCCCCTTGCAATGGCCCAGTTTATGGGGGCCGCGCCCCTGTACGCCGGAAGAAGGGATGCATGGACGTTTATACATCCCATGGGAGGTATGTCGAGTATAGCCTTCGGCAGGATACGTCCATATGCGACTACCACCATAACATCGGCCTCAAGTGATCTCAGTGTATCTACAAAAGAGTTATCTCTTACCTTTTCAGGCTGGTATATAGGGAGTTCTTCTTTAAGGGCAAGCTCTTTTACCGGAGAAAGTATCGGTTTCCTGCCTCTCCCTGCGCGTCTGTCTGGCTGGGTAACCACCCCTTTAATATCGCATCCGGCATCAATAAGCGCCCTTAAAACGGGCGCTGCAAAGCCAGGCGTCCCCATGAAAACGACTTTCAGACCTCTGATTGACATCAGATCCTATCCTTGCCAAGCTTCAACATCTTTTTGGCCTTTCGTTTGAATATGTCTCTTTTTACAAGACCAAGCCTGTCTACGAAGAGTATGCCGTCCAGATGGTCTATTTCGTGTTGAAGTGCTATTGCCAGAAGACCGCCTGCTTCAATTTCGACGGTCTCGCCTTTCCGGTCAATTCCTTTTATCTTCACCTCTTTAGCCCTTACCACATCGGCAGTAAATTCAGGCACGCTAAGACAGCCTTCTTCAAAGGTGGTCTCCCCTGTTGATGAGACGATCTCGGGGTTGATAAGTGCCAGAGGAGCGCTCTGTCCCCCATCCCTTTCCCCAATATCGAGCACTATGATCCTTTTTAGCACCCCCACCTGCGCCGCGGCAAGGCCGATGCCGGGTGCGGCATACATGGTTTCAAACATATTATCTATGAGGGTAATGATTTCATGGTCAACCTTTTCAACGGGCTTTGAAATCTTTTTAAGCTCAGGGTCGGGGTAGGTAAGAATATTTAGAATTGCCAAGTTATGCCTCTCCGGTTATTAGGAGGTTTTTATGTTTTTTAAGGGAATGCATATTAAGCCTTCATTATACAGGCTGGCGGCATGGTTTTTCAAGTGACAATAAAACAGGAATGCTGGTTAATTAGGTTAATAAAAACATGGTAAACCCCTGGCTTTGCCGGGGGACTAATAAAGTTTGACATTTCCGGGAATAAGTGAAAGCCTCCAAAGCTGTGAACTGCTCAAAGTAAACAGAAAAGGAGGCTTTCATGAGAAGCAATCAGAGTTTAAGTCATACAAAATGGGATTGCAAGTATCATCTTGTCTGGATCCCGAAGTATAGGAAGAAAGTTATTTATGGAGACATTCGGCGTTACCTTGGGGAAACTCTTCATGTCCGAGGGTGTAAAATAATCTGTGTAAATGGGATCAGAAAAGTATAATCAAAACCATTTATACGGAGGAAGAAATGACAA
>JAVVFD010000046.1:0-16472 GCA_032250935.1 bacterium | reverse complement strand
ATGTGGTACTTCCATAGAACAGAGGGACTTTCAGTCCCCGATAAACCTATGCACTTTCAGTGCATAGTGGTTTAGTTATCGAAACAATCAGCCGAAGTCCCGTCATTCCACACTTGATGGGGAATCCAGGTTAGGGGTGTCTTTAAAAAGCCAAAAGTCGCTGTCACAAATCCCAAAAACCATACAGGTGGCAACAACAGGCCATGGTCGCAGACTGGACTCACCTCTTGCTTATTATGGGTTTATTCAAATCAAACCTGAACTTATGCAAAAGCATTTAAGGTGGAGTGAAACAGAGTTGCCTTATGTACTGGCCACAGCCGAGAAGGCTTTAATTGATGTGTTATACATTTCAACACGCAAAAACAGGCGTTTTATCCGGATGCCTGAATTAACATTAACATCTGACTTAATTAACAAAAGAGCATTCAGGAAGTTGTTTAAAGAATTGCCTTTATCAACACGCATATTGAATGCCATGCGTTTACGCGCTGAAGAACTGGGTGTAATGTAGAAAAAAAGGGGCGTTTCTCTTTTGAAGCTCCATCCATCCCCAAGATCATCAATACATTCCTCTTATGACTAAAGACAATTTTTAATATCTTGCCCCGCCCAAAGAGCCACACCATATTTCTTCTGCCGACCTTGAAATAACCTTGAAATGAATTGACTTTATGCGCTGTTTTTAATATCCTGTTCCCTCTGGAGGGTCCATCTAAATCATAATAAAACCTATTGACAATTAAAGGCTTATACGATGTATCAGGAAGACAATAAGGTGCCGGTATATATAGAAGACGAGATGCAGACGGCCTATCTCGATTACGCCATGAGCGTAATCGTGGGACGGGCGCTTCCCGATGTAAGGGACGGGCTCAAGCCTGTCCACAGGCGTATACTCTTTGCCATGCATGATCTTGGCAACGCATACAACAAGCCATACAAGAAGTCGGCCAGGGTCGTCGGTGACGTTATCGGTAAGTACCACCCCCACGGCGATACGGCCGTCTATGACGCCATCGTCCGTATGGCGCAGGACTTTTCACTGAGGTATCCCCTTGTAGACGGGCAGGGTAACTTCGGCTCCATAGACGGCGATTCGGCTGCCGCCATGAGGTATACCGAGATAAGGATGGAGCGCCTCACCGCAGAGATGCTCGATGACCTGGAAAAGGAGACCGTTGAATTTATTCCAAACTACGACGATTCCCTAAAGGAGCCTTCAGTCCTTCCCGCCAAGGTTCCGGCGCTGCTTGTAAATGGTTCCTCCGGTATCGCCGTCGGTATGGCGACAAATATCCCCCCTCACAACCTGACCGAGGTGGTGACAGGCGTCATAGCGATGATAGACAACCCCGATATCGGTGTAGATGAGCTTATCAATATCATCCCCGGCCCTGATTTCCCTACAGCTGCCTTTATCCACGGGAGAGAGGGGATAAGGTCTGCCTACGAGACGGGCAGGGGGATAGTGAAGATGCGCGCCAGGGTCCTTGTTGAAAAGCAGAAGAGGACTGAGCGCGAGAGTATAATAGTTACGGAACTCCCATACCAGGTCAATAAGGCGAGGCTCATCGAAAAGATCGCCGAACTTGTGAGGGACAAGAAGCTGGAGGGTATCTCCGATCTCAGGGACGAGTCCGACAGGGAAGGTATGAGGATCGTCATCGAGCTTAAGAGAGACGAGGTTGCCCAGGTCATTATCAACTCCTTGTACAAAAATACCCAGATGCAGCAGTCTTTCGGTATTAATACCGTCGCCATTGTAAACGGCCAGCCAAAGCTTCTGACTCTCAGGGAATTGCTTTATCACTTTATCGCCCACCGGAAAGAGGTTGTCACCAGAAGGACCATATTCGAACTTAAGAAGGCCGAGGCCAGGGCGCATATACTGGAAGGTCTTGCAGTTGCCCTTGCAAACATAGACAAGGTAATTGCCCTTATAAAGACTTCGCCAAGTCCTGCCGAGGCGCTCGTCAGGCTCATTGATGAAAAGTGGGAGGCGGCCCCTGTTCAGGCTATGCTGCTTAAGGCTGGTCTGGACCAGGGGACCATCTCAGACAGATTTGTAGGCGGCCTGTACAGCCTCTCCGAGACCCAGGCAAAGGCGATTCTGGAGATGAAGCTGCACAGACTCACCGGACTTGAGCAGGAAAAGATACAAAATGATCTTGAAGAGATACTTGAAAGGATAGCCTACCTGAATACTATTCTTGCCGATGAGGGCGTCCTTATGGGGGTCATCAGGGGAGAGCTGGAGGATATTTTGGCCAGGTTCGGCGATGAAAGGCGGACGGAGATTATAGAGCATTCCAGCGATCTCACCCTTGAAGACCTCATCGTTGATGAAGATATGGTCGTCACCATATCGCATACGGGCTATATCAAGAGAAACCCGACCGTTCTTTACAGGAGCCAGAGAAGGGGAGGCAAGGGGAAGACGGGCATGTCTACAAAGGAGGAGGATTTTGTAGAGCACCTGTTTATAGCGTCGGCGCACAGCTATATCCTCTTCTTTACAGATGCCGGCAAGGTCTATTGGCTCAAGGTCCACGAGGTTCCCCAGGCAGGAAGGGCGGCAAGAGGCAAGGCGATAGTAAATCTACTGAGCCTGTCTAATGATGAAAATATAACGAGTTTCCTTCCCGTCAAGAGCTTTGAAAATGGCAAGTATATAATCATGGCGACAAAAAGGGGTGTAGTCAAGAAAACGGAGCTCATGGCCTACAGCCATCCAAGGGTCGGAGGTATTATAGCTATCAAGCTTGATGAGGGCGACAGTCTCGTCTCTACGCGTCTTACGGACGGCAGCAAGGATATCTTCCTTGGTACGAGAGAGGGGCAGTCCATCCGTTTTAATGAAGAACAGGCAAGATCTCTTGGCAGGGCGTCAAGGGGGGTGAGGGGGATCAGTCTTTCACCGGGCGATCAGCTTGTCGGTATGGAGATTGTGGGAGAGGTCTCAACCATTCTTACCATAACCGAAAACGGCTTTGGCAAAAGGACTGCAACATCGGAATACAGGGGGCAGAGCAGGGGAGGCAAGGGTGTCATCACCATTAAGACCTCTGATAGAAACGGCAGGGTAGTCGGCTCACTGCAGGTCACCGATGAAGATGAAGTTATGATGATAACCGATCGCGGCAAGATAATCAGGATGGCTGTGAAGGGGATCTCCATTATAGGGAGGAACACCCAGGGCGTAAAGCTGATAGGTATGTCGCCGCAGGAGAGGGTGGTCGGCGTTGCCAAGCTGGCCGAAAAGGAAGAGGAAGCTGAAGGGGTCGAGGACGAAGGGATAGAGGATTGATTCGCACATGTTTTAAAATAGAAAAGAGAGGCCTTGTCGCCTCTCTTTTTTTTATCTTTATTCTTTTGCTTTTTTCATGCGCAAGGGATGAGGCTCGCTCTTTGTTTGAGAAAGGGGAGGAGCTTCGATCATCGGGCGCTTATGCTGAGGCTATAGAAACCTATGGCCGACTGGTGCTGCACCACGAGCAGTCGGAGTTTGCGCCTGAGGCTCTATACAGGATTGGCGAGGTTAATTATCTTTTTCTTAATGAATTTACCGAGGCTGCCAGCGCTTTTAACCGACTTATTACTTCCTACCCTGTCAGCGTCAGGTGCCGCGAAGCGCAAAAATCCCTTGCCGATATTTATATGCACAAGCTTGGGAACCGCAAGCAGGCGATTGTAGAATATCAGAAGGCCATGCTCTATTATGGCGATTCAGCCGAAGCAGAAGATTTTCAGCATGAGATCGCTTCCGCATATTTTGAGCTTAAGAATTTTCACCAGCAAAGAGTTGAGTTAAAGCAGATATTGACCATATTTCCTGATACGAAGCGGAAAAGCGAAATCTACTTCCAGATCGCAAACAGTTATTATGTCGAAGGCCTTCTGGACGAGGCCATAAAGACATACAGGGATATACTGGAGGATTTCCCCGATTCTCAATTAGCTGTAGAGTCTACCTTTCATCTTGCCGTCTGTCTGGAGGAAAAGGAAGAGCTTAAAAAAGCGGTTTCGCTCCTGGAGTCGATTGTCGGGATTTATCCAAATCCAAAGCTTATTGAAAGACGGATTGATAGAATCAAGAAGAGACTAAGGAAAAGGCGTAGATAAATTATTTTTTTCTTGAGTCAAAAAAACAGGACAGTTCGATAAAGTCTTGGCCGCAGAGCTTTATAATGGTTTTTTTCTTTCTTTCGCTATTTTCTGTTGACAAAAGCATCTAAATTCAATAGTATTTGCGTCTTTATTATGACGGATTCTGAGGGAGTTTATTGCTAAATGGTAAGTATAGAACTAGATATTACCTTTTTTATTCAGACCGGACTGTTTCTTCTTCTGGTATATATTCTCAATGTACTCATTTATAAACCTGTCTTAAGGGTTATGGAGGAAAGAGGGAAAAAGATATCCGGAATGGAGGCTGATGCCCTGTCTGCTGATAAGGAAGTTGAAGATAGGTTGGCCTCCTACAGGTTGGAGCTTGATAAGGCGAAGCAGTCAGGTAACGCCGACAGGGCCATCTTGAAGAAGGAAGGTCTGGATAAAGAGGCCGAACTTCTTGATGCGGCACATGCCGAAGCTCAAAAAACATTGTCCGCTGCAAAAGACAAAATAAGTAAAGAGACGGATGCGGCCCTTGCCATACTTAAGGGGCTGACCGAAGATATGGGGAAAGATATAGCTGCCAAGGTTGTAGGGAGGGCAGGATAATGACCAGGTTTTTTGTTGTTATGCTGATTGCTGTCCTTGCAGGTTCTTTTGCGCTGCCGCAGGAACTGCTCGCCTCTGAAGATGCTCATGGTGGAGGCAACCAGCTTGTTGATCTTGGTTGGAGGGTTCTTAACTTTTTAATATTTGCCGCAATACTTTACTTTGCCGCAGCCAAGCCTATCAGGGGGTTTCTTGCAGGAAGGATTGATGATATAAAGAAAGAACTTGGAGATGCTGAGAAAAGTAAGGAAGCGGCAGAGAAGAGACTTGCCGATCACCTGAAGAGGGTAGATAATCTCGAAGCTGAAGTGAAAGAGATTTGCGAGACCTTGCGGAAAGAGGGTGAGGTTGAAAGGGACAGGATAATTGAGGCGGCCCATGAGGCGGCAGAAAAGATAAAAACTCAGGCCGGTTTTTCTGCAGAGCAGGAACTTAATAGGGCAATTTCCAGGATCAAGAAAGAGACGGCTGATGCGGCTGTATCGCTGGCGGAAAAAATACTTAAGAAAGATATAAATAAGGAAGATCAGAAAAAGCTTGTTTCGGAATATCTTGAAAGTTTAGGGGATGTAAGGTGACTGGAGACGTTTTAGTTCTTAGATATGCAACTGCACTGATAGAGCTGTCCGAAGAGGAGAAGGTTCAGTCAGAGGTTGGTTCCCAGCTTGCGGACTTTGCAGCGGCATTTGGAGAAGGTGATTTAAGGAAGGTCTTGCTTGATCCTTCCTGCAGTCACGCCGATAAGGCGGCTATTTTAGATGAAATTGCCGGCAAGCTTGAGCTGAGTGCCTTGCTCAAGAATTTTGTTATGGTCCTGCTGGAGAATAAACGTATTGCTTTGGTTGCCGCCATCAATGAGGCTTTTCAGGCATTATTTGATGAGAAGGCAGGTAGGGTAAAGGCCGAAGTTACACTGCCTTGTGAGCCTGATAAGGCCGAGTTTGAAGAGATTCGCAAGGGGCTTGAAAAGGCGACCGGAAAAAATGTAGTTATGGATGTTACTGTGGACCCCGAGTTGATTGGCGGAGTGGTCGCCAAGGTCGGGAGTCTGGTTTATGATGGCAGTGTGAGAACACAACTTGAAAATATTAAAAATAATATAATGAGGGGATGATTGGCAGATGGAAATTAGAGCCGATGAGATCAGTTCAATAATAAAAAAGCAGATCAAGGACTTCGAAAAAAAGGTTGAGGTAAGTGAGACCGGGACCGTTCTTTCTGTTGGAGATGGCGTTGCCAGGATACACGGCCTTGATAAGGTCATGGCAGGCGAGCTTCTCGATTTTCCGGGCGGAGTTAAGGGTATGGCCCTTAACCTGGAGCACGCAGTTGTCGGCGCCGTTTTGTTCGGAGAAGATAAATATATTAAAGAGGGAGACACTGTAAAGAGAACCGGCTCTATTGTCGAGGTTCCAGTCGGAGAGGCGCTGCGCGGAAGAGTAGTTAATGCCCTTGGCGTGCCGATTGATGGAGCGGGTCCGATTGAAACGGAGCATTCCAGAAGGGTTGAGCTGAAGGCGCCCGGTATCCTTGCAAGGAAATCAGTTCATGAGCCTATGCAGACAGGACTTAAGGCGATTGACTCTATGGTTCCCATCGGTAGAGGTCAAAGAGAGCTTATTATCGGCGACAGGCAGACAGGCAAGACGGCCGTTGCTATAGATACGATCATTAACCAGAAGGGACAGGACGTAACATGTATATACGTTGCCATCGGTCAGAAAAGATCTACCGTTGCCCAGGTTGTTGAAAAACTGAAAAATGCCGGCGCCATGGAATATACTATCGTAGTTTCAGCTACCGCCAGTGACCCTGCGCCTATGCAGTTTCTTGCGCCATACACGGGCGTTACAATGGGTGAGTACTTCAGGGATAGCGGCCGTCATGGACTGATAGTATATGATGACTTGACAAAGCAGGCTGTTGCCTACAGGCAGCTTTCGCTTCTTCTTAGAAGACCTCCAGGACGTGAGGCGTTCCCTGGAGACGTATTCTATGTTCATTCCAGGCTCCTTGAAAGGGCATGTAAGGTCAATGATGAGCTGGGAGGCGGTTCGCTGACTGCACTGCCTATCATCGAGACCCAGGCAGGAGACGTCTCCGCCTATGTTCCGACAAATGTTATTTCCATTACAGATGGTCAGATATTCCTTGAGACGGACCTCTTTAATGCCGGTATCAGGCCCGCCATCAATGTTGGACTTTCTGTTTCAAGGGTTGGTGGCTCGGCACAGATTAAGGCGATGAAGCAGGTCGCCGGTACTCTAAGACTTGACCTTGCGCAGTTTAGAGAGCTTGCTGCTTTTGCCCAGTTTGGAAGCGACCTTGATCCTACGACCCAAAAACAGCTCGCAAGAGGCAGGGTCCTTGTTGAAATACTAAAGCAGGGTCAGTATAAGCCTTTCCCTGTTGAGAACCAGTGTATTATTATTTATGCAGCAAGTAATGGTTATTGCGATGATTACGAAGCTGAATCTCTTACCAGATACGAGGCCGAACTGTTCGCGTTCCTTGATGCTAAATACCCGGCCGTCATTGAAGGCCTTAAGACGAAGAAACAGTTTGATGATGAAGTTAAAAAGGATCTGGGTAAGGCTCTTGAAGAATTCAAAGGAGTATTTACCGAATAGGTAAGGGTTAAAAGATGGCCACTCTTAAAGATATAAAGAAAAGAATAGGTTCGCTGAAAAATACGAGCCAGATTACCAATGCTATGAAAATGGTCTCGGCAGCAAAGCTAAGGCGCGCGCAGGAAGCCATCGTAGCAGGCAGGCCTTATGCCGACAAAATGCAGTCTGTTTTGTCGAACCTCTCTGCCGGAGTTGATTCAAGCGCCAATCCTCTTCTGGAAGTTAGGGAAGTGGAGAAGGTCGGCGTGATGCTTTTTACTTCAGACAGGGGGCTCTGTGGCGGTTTTAACGGCAACCTTATTAAGAAGATGGAAAAGACTGCAGTTAAAGAGCTTGCTGGTAAAGAGATTTCTTACAGTTTTTACGGTAAAAAAGGTCATGAATACTTTAAAAGACGCGGCGTCGATGCTGTAATCGCCAATAAGACAGCAGTTGCGGGAAGCGGCTATGATCTTTCTTTAAATATGAGCGCTAGCGTCATTGATGCTTATATCAGCGGCGAGATAGACGAGCTCTATCTGATTTATGGTAAATTCGAGTCGGCAATGACGCAGACCCCTGTTTTTGAAAAATTACTGCCCATAGTACCTGAAGAGAAGTCTGAGGAAACAGAAACGACGGATTTTCTTTTTGAGCCCGATGCAACCGCTCTACTTGAAAAACTTATACCCAAGTATGTCGCTTCTCAGATATACAGGGCGGTCCTTGAAACGGCTGCCAGTGAACATGGGGCAAGGATGTCGGCTATGGACTCGGCCAGTAAAAACGCAAAAGAAATGATTGGTGACCTCACAGTTCAGTATAACAGGGTGAGGCAGGCTGCAATCACTACGGAACTTATGGATATTATTAATGGGGCCAAGGCGGTCTAAGGGCTCTTTGGGGAATTTACAAATCGGCAATTAAACCGAAATTATTCTTAAGAATATAATAAATTGTAGAAGAGGTAACTGTAATGAATGAAGGTAAAATATCTCAGGTTATCGGGCCTGTCGTAGACGTTGAGTTTAAAAGAGGGGAGCTTCCTTCCATACTCAATGCTCTAAGGATTACCAACCCAAGCATAAATGATGAGAAAGATAATCTTGTCGTAGAGGTAGCTCAGCATCTTGGAGACAATGTTGTCAGATGCATAGCGATGGATTCCTCTGAAGGCCTGGTGAGGGGCATGAAGGTCACCGACACCGGTAACCAGATCATGGTTCCAGTTGGGAAAAATACTCTGGGCAGGATACTTAACGTAATCGGCGACCCTATTGATGAAATGCCTCCCGTAGAGACTGACTCATATTATCCGATTCACAGGGAAGCCCCTGCATTTGAAGACCAGAGCACTGAAGCTGAGGCGCTGGAGACCGGTATTAAGGTTGTTGACCTTCTGGCTCCTTATTCAAAAGGTGGAAAGATCGGCCTTTTCGGTGGCGCCGGAGTTGGTAAGACCGTTCTTATTATGGAACTTATTAACAATATTGCAACTCAGCACGGGGGGTATTCCGTCTTTGGCGGTGTTGGTGAAAGAACGAGGGAAGGAAACGACCTCTACATGGAGATGAAAGAGTCCGGTGTTATCGACAAGGCCTGCCTTGTTTATGGCCAGATGAATGAGCCTCCCGGAGCTCGTGCGAGAGTTGCTCTTTCCGCCCTTACAATAGCCGAATACTTCAGGGATGAGGAGGGTCAGGACGTTCTCCTCTTTATTGATAATATTTTCAGGTTTACTCAAGCCGGTTCAGAGGTTTCAGCGCTTCTCGGTCGTATCCCATCGGCTGTTGGTTATCAGCCTACTCTATCGACGGAAATGGGCGCGCTTCAGGAAAGAATTACTACAACGAAAAAAGGTTCCATTACTTCAGTTCAGGCCGTTTATGTTCCTGCCGATGACTTGACGGATCCAGCACCTGCAACAACTTTTGCGCATCTTGATGCGACAACAGTTCTTTCAAGGCAGATAGCCGAGCTTGGCATCTATCCTGCTGTCGATCCTCTTGACTCAACATCGAGGATTCTTGATCCGCAGGTAGTTGGTGAAGAGCATTACGGAATAGCCAGACAGGTTCAGACTGTACTACAGAGATATAAGGACCTCCAGGATATTATTGCCATCCTCGGTATGGATGAACTGTCCGAAGAGGACAGGCTTATCGTTGCAAGGGCAAGGAAGATTCAAAGATTCCTGTCCCAGCCTTTCTTCGTTGCCGAGATCTTTACAGGTTCACCAGGAAAGTATGTAACGCTCAAGGACACTATCAAGGGCTTTAAAGAGATTCTTGATGGTAAGCATGATGATCTGCCGGAGCAGGCCTTTTATCTCGTTGGAAATATAGATGAGGCGATTGAAAAGGCTAAAAAAATGGCTGCATCTGCATAAGTCATAACTTAATTATATTTAATATCTCGGGATAAGATGGCTGAAAAAATAAAAATAGAGATAGTTACTCCTGATGCCCTGGTTTTAAGTGCTGAGGTTGATGAGGTCACCGCAAGCGGTACAGAAGGTGAATTTGGAGTACTGCCCGGACATTACCATATGCTTTCTTCTCTTAAGGTTGGCGCTGTAAATTACAAGGATGGTGCTGTTGTCAGGCATATTGCGTTAGGCGGCGGCTATGCGGAGGTTGGTCCGGAAAAGGTGACCATACTTGCTGAAACTGCAGAGTTTGCAGAGGATATTGATGTTGACAGGGCTAATAAGGCCCTGGCTGCCGCTGAAGAATTACTTAAGACGCTTTCCATGGAAGAAGCCGGATATGAAGAATGTCTTCTCTCAATAGAGAAAGCTCAAACAAGGATTGAGATAGCAGCCAAACAGTAATCTTTAAAGGCTTTTACAGATTGATATAAAAAACCGGCTAATGCCGGTTTTTTTTGCAGTTTTTCTCGCAGGAGGCTATTTTTTAGGTACAGCTTTTACCTTGGCCTTTCCGGCTTCAGTAACCACCTTGTATTCAACGCTGCTGCATTTATATTTTGCCTTGATTGCCGCAGTCTGTTTATCTATCATTGCCTGAAGATTCTGCACCTTTAGATCGCTGGTATTCTGCTTCAGGCCGCTTTTGGCCTGCATCAGGTCTTTAAATAACTTCTCGGCAGGCGAATCGTCAGGTGAACCTTCATGTTTCTTCTTTGCTCCATTTACCTGGGAAAAACCGGCGCCTCTCTTTAAAGTGCCTTCGTTTACCAATCGCATGTGCCTCTGCCACATATTCTCATAGGTCACATATCTTCCAACGAGATTTTTATACCTGAAGTTCAAGGAAGTGTTATGTATCTTGCGGGTTCCGTATGTTCTCAAAATACGTTTTATCTCCTCCTGAAGTTTGAAAGGAGGGATTTTTATCAGTCCGCCAAAGTATTGATCGTATTCGATCCTTAGCTTGTTGATTTTCATCTCAAGCATGAGTATGTCTTCTAATGCGCCCATAGGCTATGAAATTAGCAAAATTATCGATTAAAGTAAAGAAGCTTAACTTTTTTTATGAAGCATTTTTTTAATCTGCTTCATATCCTCCCAGACCTCCCTCTTAATGTCCGGGTTTTTCAGTATATATGATGGGTGGTAGGTCGGCATAAGAGGTAGGCCGTTATATTCATGAAAGCGGCCCCTGAGTGACGATAGGGACTCGTCGGTATAAAGGAGCGACTGCGCCGCAATATCGCCAAGTGAGCAGATAACCAGCGGTTTTATGGCCATGATCTGCCTGTCGAAAATGTGCCTGCATGCCATGATCTCCTCTTTAGCTGGATCGCGTCCGTCGGGAGGGCAGCACTTTATCAAGTTTGATAAATAGACATCTTCTCGCCTTAGCTTTATCGCCTCTATGATCTTTGTAAGAAGATCACCGGCAGCTCCGCTAAAAGGTTCTCCCTTCATATCTTCTTCCCTGCCCGGTGCTATGCCGATAAAGAGGAGGTCGGCATTCGGGTCCCCCGAGCCAAAAACCACATTATTTCTAAAGCTGCTTAGTCCGCACCTTGTGCAATCTTCAAATTCTCTTCTCATGGCATCAAGGGCATGGCCGTAAGCGCTGGTCGATAAAGCTTCGGATTCGGCGGTTGACTGCCGATTTTCCTCATCATATACGGGTGATCCGTGCGGCGGCCCCGCCTCTGCAAGTGGGAGATACTGAACGCCTGATGCCTTCATGAACTGGAGGTATTGTTCCAGTTGCTCAAGTATGTTGTCGCTATGCTCCATTAAATACTCTGCTCCGACTAACGCGCAATTAATATCTCCTAACGCTGAATACTTACGCCTATTTTAACACCTACTGCGGCATGAAAGAAGAGTAAAATAATATTTGAGGATTTATGCAACTTAGTTTTGTATACTGGAGGAGTTATTATTAAGGGTGCCTCTATAAATATGTCATGCCCGGCTTGATCGGGCATCCGGGTGTTTAATATGACTGGATTCCCGCCGGAGTTTATCCCGTACTTGATACGGGGCGGGAGAAACGAAATTTTAATTATTGGAGGCGGCTGTTTTTGAGAGTTCATATCCATCGTATAAAGAGGCTGGGTTTTATGGGAAAATTATCTCTTTTTTGTATAATATTTTTGTTTTTAGTGCTGCTTCCCGGACTCTGCTTCGCATGGGGGCCGGCTATGCATCTGAGCCTTGCCTCTTCAGTCTTAAACAACATGAATATACTTCCCCTGAACATACAGTCCCTTTTAAGAAGCTTCCCTTATGACTTTGTTTATGGCTGCATAGGGGCTGATGTCATTCACGGCAAGAAGTTTATCGAATATGCAAAGCATTGCCATAACTGGCATATCGGTATGAAGGTTCTGGACAACGCAAAGAGCGACTCTCAGCGTGCATTTGGATACGGTTATTTAAGCCACCTGGCAGCCGATGTGGTTGCTCATAATTATTATGTGCCGAACAAGATTATTAGAACCTTCAACACGCGTATGTTAAAGCACGCCTATTGGGAGATCCGCTTTGATTCATATATGGAAAAGTCGGTCTGGGAGCTTGCAGGCAAAGTCGCAAAAGAGGTCCATCAGGATAATGACCCCTTGCTCCGGGATACGCTTGACAATACCATCTTTTCATTTACAACGAATAAGAGGATATTTAACAGCCTGCTTATTCTTGCAAGGCTAAAGAGATGGCATTCGGCGATGGATATTCTCTCCGCAAGATCAAAGTGGACGCTCGATGAAAAAGATGTTGAGATTTATAAAAAACTTGCCCTTGATTCTACATTTGCATTTCTTATAGACGGGAAAAAAGCTACCTGTTATAAGGCAGATCCTGCCGGGAGAAAGAGTCTTGAAATAGCCGGAAAAATAAGAAAAGAGCTGAAAGAACTGTCAAAGAACGGAAAGATCTTGAAAACGGACCATTCAGCGATTTTTGAACGTTTGAGGCCGAGATTTAAGGATGCTACTTGTGGCGAATTTAAGGATCTGAACCTGAAGGACTTTCTTTAGGGTATTTAAGATAACCGTCCTTTAATAGCGTCTAAAATTATTCCTGCTATTTCCCTTTTCGGCAGTTTGTCGGTCTGACCGACCTCCCCTTCCTTGTCAATGATATGGACCTTGTTGAGATCGACGTCAAACCCTATCCCTTCCACGCTTACATCATTTGCTATTATTAGATCCATTCCTTTTGATTTCAGCTTTTTAGAGGCGTTTTCAATAAGGTTTTCTGTCTCCGCCGCGAAGCCGACGAGAAGGGAAGATCCCTTTATCTTGCCAAGTTCACTTGCAATATCTGTCGTTTTTGTCAGTTTCAGGTTTAAGTCTTGCTCCACTTTTTTTATCTTTTCCGGCGCTAAGCTTTCGGGCCGGTAATCGGCTACAGCTGCGGAAAGTATCAGGGCGTCTTTCCCCCCGGCATTTATAGTGACTGCCTTGTGCATCTCCTCAGCAGTAGTGACGGATATAAATTTTGACACGGCTGGCGCGGCGATATCCGTTGGGCCGGAGATGAGGGTGACCTCTGCGCCTCTTTGTGCAGCCTCTTCAGCAATGGCGTAGCCCATCTTTCCCGAAGATCTGTTGCTTATGTATCGCACTGGATCAATCCTCTCCCTTGTAGGGCCGGCTGTTACGAGTATGGACCTGCCCGCCAGGTCGCCTGTAACAAGGATGGAGACAGCTTTCTTCAATATAGCTGCAGGCTCATCCATTCTGCCGACGGCCTTGTAGCCGCAGGCAAGATCGCCCGAGTCAGGTCCTGTGAACTTATAGCCCAGCGATTTAAGTCTTTCAATGTTTGACTGAAGAATCGTGTTTTTATACATCCTGGAATTCATCGCAGGCGCGAGCAGAAAGGGGCCGTCATAGGCGATCGCCATTGTGGAAAGGGCATCGTCGGCGATTCCGGCTGCCATCTTTCCGATGATGTTTGCCGTGGCAGGGGCAATGAGGAAGAGCTCTGCCCAGTCGGTGAGCTGAATATGGTCGATACCGGAAGTTGTGTCCGGCGAAAAGGTATCCCGGGCTACAGGATGACCGGATATTGCGCGGAATGTGAGAGGTGTAACAAATTCGCACGCATTGGCGGTCATGACAACCCTGACCTGGGCCCCCTCTTTTTGAAGGAGGCGGAGCAGTTCAACGGATTTGTAGGCCGCAATTCCACCCGTAACGCCTAGAAGTATTTTTTTTCCGGAAAGTCGCTTAGTCATCGGTTTTGAGATTAAATTTCAGGCTCAATGAAGCCGGTAATATCAGAAGAAGGGGTTGTGTTTCTTTTCGTAGCCGATAGTTGTTGAGGGGCCGTGGCCTGGATAGGCCTCAACTGTATCTCCGAGAATGAAAAGCTTCGATTTGACCGCATCGAGGAGGTGTTCATGTGAACCGCCAAGTAGATCGGTCCTGCCGATAGATCCGGCAAAGAGGGTATCCCCGGTAAAAAGGCTGTGCCCGGAAAAAAGGCATATGCCGCCGGGCGAGTGTCCCGGTGTATGGATTACCTTCAATTTTATCTTTCCCGCTTCGACAATGTCACCCTCTTTAAGGCGGACATCCGGATCGGGTGAAGGCTCAGCCTCAAGGCCGAAGGCCGAGGCCGCTATGTCTGCATTTTGCAGGTACTCCACATCCTCACCATGCACCATGAGAGCAGCCCCTGTTTTTTCCTTCAGATATTTATTGGCCCCTATATGGTCGAAGTGGCCGTGTGTGTTGACGACAGTCTTAAGCTTAAGGCCGAACTCACCCAGCCTTGCCAGTATCCTCTCTCCCTCATCACCAGGGTCTATGACAATAGCCTCTTTTGCATCATCATACAGTATGTAGCAGTTGACCTGAAGAGGGCCGACAATCATGGTTTCTATTTTCATGCGCTAAAGATATCAGAAAACCTGCGTTATAGGCAAGTATGAAAAAGGGATGATTGCATGACTGTGCTGAAAAGAGGCATAAATAGCAGGGGTCTGCTTAAAAAACAGGCAGATAGTTTGTTTTAGATCCTTGGGTTTTTAGTTGAAACGCTTAAGATACAAGCAGTTACGTGTTTGGCACGTGTTATGCTGTATGGGCTGGCAACAGGTTTTCAAGAAATCAAATTGGAGGAAATAATGAGGGTGAGCATGAAAAAAAGAGTTTTAACAGTAATCGCTGCAGCAATGCTACTTGGAGGAACGGCGTCAACGGAGGTGATGGCAGAAGATGCAAAGATCAGCGGATTTGTCGATGTGAGTATACATGAAGAGCAGTATGGAGACAGCTCTTTCGGGCTTGACCAGGTAGAGATAGACATTGAGAAGAAGATAGACGACAGGCTTTCCGTGAGGGCAGACATAAATTACCTGACGGCGATGAAGAGCTACTCTAGCTATGTCGTCGATGAGGACATACAGTCCTTCGATGATCTGGTAGAACAGGGTTACATTACCTGCAACGTCAAAGGCCTTGACCTTACCTTCGGCAAGTTTAACGCGCCCATAGGATTCGAGCTGCTCGATCCGGTCTATATGTATCAATACTCCCATGCGCTGGTTTTCGACTACGGCCTGCCGACAAACCTTACAGGAGCCATGGGATCATACGCCTTTAACGATATGGCAGACATCAGCCTCTATGTGGTCAATGGCTGGGACAATAACTACGACAATAACAACAGCAGGACTGTGGGCGGGAGATTAGGTCTTGCACCGCTTAAGGGCCTTAACATAGGTCTTTCAACTATATCAGGCAAAGAAGGGACCGGGGACGATAAATTAACGGTATCCGATATAGACCTAACTTTTACAGCGGTTGATAAACTCACCATCGGCGCCGAGTATAACTCAGGTAGAGATGAAGGCGCAGCTGCCGCTGGGGGCGATGCCGAATGGAGCGGATTCATGGTAATGGCAAATTATGCGGCTACCGATGATTTGAGTCTTACCCTGAGGTACGACAGTTTTGATGATGAAGACGGGACGAGGTTTGACAGCGGTGTGATAGAGAAAAGGACCGCCTATACCGTTGCAGCGCTCTATTCCCTGGGTGAAGGGGCAGGGTTCCTCCTTGAGTACAGGACAGACAAGTCGGACGAGAAGGTATTTGATGGTGGGCTGGAAGATTCTCAGGCGAGTTATGCTGCGGAATTTACATATTCATTCTAAAAAATAAAGGAGAAGAATTTATGAAGAAGATAGAGGTAATTATAAAGCCCTTTAAGCTCGACGAGGTCCGTGAGGCCCTTAACGATGCAGGGGTCCACGGGATAACTGTGAGCGAGGTCAAGGGCTTCGGGAGGCAGAAGGGGCATACTGAGCTGTACAGGGGGGCGGAATACACCGTTGATTTCCTCCCGAAGATAAAGGTGGAGACCGTTGTAGAAGCTTCGCTTGCAGGAAGTATCGTCGAGGCGGTGAAGAAGGCGGCATACACGGGGAAGATAGGTGACGGGAAGATATTCATATCATCCGTCGAGGAAGCGGTAAGGATAAGGACCAGCGAAACAGGGAAAGAGGCCCTTTAATAATTAAGGAGGAAGTTGAGAAAATGAAAAAAGATGCTGAACTTCATGCAGAAGATGATAAAAAGAAAAAGGAATCGGCTGAGGTGCGTAATCAAGCCGCTCAAACCATATTCGAGCTTGAAAAACAAATCAAGGAATATGGTGATAAGTTAGAGGCCGCTGATAAAACCTCTCTAGAAGAGCAG
>JAVVFD010000045.1:0-16711 GCA_032250935.1 bacterium | reverse complement strand
TAGCAGAAATTTGTTTAGCTTCGCAAAATCGTCTAATGAAGAGACCCTGCGGAGACTTGATTTCGTGAAGGCGCTTATCCAGTTTATCTGGGCCAGGGGAGATAAATTTATGCCTAAGGTTAGTAGAAGACAATTTTTGAAAGTAGGCGGCGCAGCCGCTGCGACCCTTGCCGGTTCCAGGTCAGCTGCTCATGCGATGGAACTGGAAAGAGGTGAGCGTGATTATAATTACGCAAGGGTTGCCGCCCTCAGGGAGCCTTTTTATACGGTCAGCCCTTATGGAAAATTGAAGAGCCCTGTCGAGGTATTTGTTGAAAACGAGGAGAAGGTGGTCAGTGTGGCGGGCCATCCTGTGCATATAGCATCCAGGGGCAGATCCAAGGCTATTGACCTCGTGTCTCACCAGGCCCTGACTGACCCTGACAGGCTTGTGCATCCGATGAAACGAGTCGGGAATCGGGGTGAAGGTAAATGGGAAAAGATCGGCTGGGAAGAGGCGCTGGCCGAGATTGCAAAAAAAATGGATTCTGCCCTCGCATCCAGCAGGCCTGATGCAATCTGCACCGTGATTGGTGAGGATAGCGGCGGAGCCGGCTTTGCAAGATTCATGGATACCCTGGGATCTCCATCGACCTATAAGCTCTCCGGCGATGCCAACAAAAAGATGGGGCAGTCGCTGACATGGGGAGAGGAAATAGAGACACCCGACTTTGCAAACTCGAAGTACATTCTCAATTTCGGCTCTAACATATTTGAGACCTTTGAGCCTTTTGCCCAGACGGTTGTCGATGGAAGAACGGACAATCATGCAAAACTGGTAACTCTGGATCCAAGGATGTCGATGACGGCTGGCAAGTCCGATGAGTGGCTGCCTGTTATTCCAGGAACAGACGGGCTGGTGGCGCTTGCCATGGCGAATGTCATAATGGAGGAAGGTCTTGCTGACGAGGCGTTTATAAATAAGTGGACCAACATTACTGCTGATAAGCTAAGCGAGCATCTGTCTCAGTTTACCCTGGAACTGGCGGAGGAAGAGAGCGGTATTTCTGCAGACGATATACGCCGGATAGCCATAGAGTTCGCCAAGGCGGGTCCGGCTACTGTTTTCAGCTACAGGGGAGCCTCTTCGCATACGAACGGTGTCTACACTGAGCGGGCAATTATGCTGCTTCCCGTAATTACCGGAAATGTTGAGCTTAAGGGCGGATACTGTCTTCCCCGGAAAATGGAATGGAATGACCTGAAACCTGTGCCTCCAAAGGCAAAAGACAGCGGCTATAACAGTGGCACTGATTTTCTGGGCGAGTTGAAGTCCGGCGCTCTGGATATAAAGGTCTTGTTTAACTATAATACAAATCCGGCATACAGCGCGGTCGGATCAGCCCGCTGGCGAGAGGCGCTGAAAGATGAAAAACTGGTGCCGCTCTTTGTTTCTATAGGTTCCTTTATGAGCGAAACGGCCGGCTTGAGCGATATAATGCTGCCTGAGGCGCTTTTTTTCGAGAGATATGAGCCGGTTACAAGCCCCTCATCTCTGATGCCCTGGGTTGGGGCCAGGGTTCCCGTAGCAGAGGCGCCTGAGGATGTGAGGGAACTGCCTGTCATTTTAAAAGATATAGTTGATGCCCTGGATCCCGATGCTGAAAAAGGCTTTGCCCGATACTGGGATTTTGAAGACACGGAATCCCTGATGAACAGCTATTTTGAAGATGTCCCCGCAATGAAAGAGGATGGCGGGTTTGCCGCTATGGAGGACTATTCGCTATGGCCTGTCTATGGAAATGTTGATACCGCAACGGGCCGTTTTGTAAATGAAGATGGCGAAGCTGTTGGGGCGAGTTATGGCCTTCATGAAAAGAATAACGGTTTTAATACGCGCTCAAGGAAAATTGAAATATTTTCAGCCAGGCTGAAGAAGCATGGCCTGGAGCCGCTTCCCACATGGGTGAAGCCGGAAAACCACAAGACTGATGCAGAAGATGGTCTTATTTTTGTAACCTATAAGACTTCTTATCAGGCCGGTTCGGCCACAGCCAATAATAAATATCTTGCTGAGAAGGCCCATTCCAACCATTGCATGATAAATAAGGAAACGGCCCATGAAATGGGCATGAAAGATGGTTCTCTTGTTCGTCTTGTCAGTCCCGTCGGTTATCTTGTAACCAGGATAAGGGCCACCAACGCCATACGTCCAGGCGTCGTCGCCATGGCCGCATCATCCGGCCATTGGGCCTTCGGATCGGTTGCCACAGCGGATCCTGAGCTTAAGTCTCCATGGACAAACGGTGTGGACCCCGATACCCGGTACAATCTCTGGTGGCGGGATAATGGCGTCAATCCCAATGACATATTCCCCGTTTTTATTGACCCTGTCGGGGGGGGAGCGTCCATGTCCTTCATAGCGCAGGTTGAGCCGACAAGGAGCGGTGATAGATATGGAGAGATAAAGCTTGATAAGAAAAGTGAAAGTGCCCATTTCAGGAAAGCATCAGAAATATTGAAAGGTTAACAGGTTAAGGAAGTGACTAAAAAACAGATAATAGCAATTTTGGGGAGTCTGGTCGGCCTGATTTTTCTGGTCATTATCGTTGCTGTCTTGCACGTGACCCAGGGGACAATAGAGTCGGGACGTTTTTGCAGCTTCTGCCATACCGCCTACTATGATGAGGCTGAATATGCATTTAATGAAAAAGTGAAGATGGAGAAACCGACCGGTGTGCTTGCAGGTTGTGCCGAGTGTCACCCGCAGCCTTATGCCGAGTTTAAGCAGTCGGCTCACTTTGAGACGGGAAAGGAGGCGCTTCGCCCCGGATGTGTCAACTGTCATCAGCCGCACAGCTTCTCCAGGTGGCTGGATTATATGTATTTTTCTCCGCCCGAGTGGGAAAGGGTGCAGCTATCCCTGCATGATAACGCCTTCTGGGAGGATGAGGTCAGACCGGCCCTTGCAGCAAAGGCAAGGCTCGCCTTCGTTACTGACGGCAGCCGCTTCTGCAAGGACTGTCATCTGAAGAATAACTTCTTCAACAAGGAGATTAAGCGGCATAAGGCTGAAATGGAGTCCGTTGGGCCTGCCGAAAAGGTTAACTGCATCAAGTGTCATTATAACCTCGTCCATAATGAAGTGGACTGGGATGATAAGAATGAAATGCTTAAAGGCAAATAGTGTTGATTAGGCTACCTCTAATAATTATGATTTCGTCATTTCCGCCCCGTATCAGGTACGGGATAAACTCCGGAGGAAATCCGGTCGTATCAAACAGCTGGATGCCACCCGTAATACGGGATAAACTTTCAAGTCGGGCATGACATATTTCGGGCATGACATATTTATAGATGTACCCATTAGCATTATTGTTTTGGGTTTTTTAGGGGTTTATTAACAATTAAATAAGGAGGAAGGATGATGAAAAAAGTTTTGGCATTAGTGATATCGGGAGCGTTTATATTGACGGCCAGTGCGGCAGTGGCGGGAGGACATGTTACCCCGACAGCGCCCGCTGATTATCTCAGCAAAAAATCTCCTAAAATATCAAAGAAGGACCTGAAAAAAGGTGAAAAGACTTACGATAAAAAGTGTAAGAAGTGTCATGGCTCAAAGGGCGACGGGAAGGGTTCTTCCGCAGATGGCCTCAAGGTAGCTCCTACAGCATTTAACGCGCCCGGATACTTCAAAAACACAAAAGACGGCCAAATGTTCTGGATTACAGAGAAGGGCAGCAAAGGTACGGACATGGAAGCCTTCGGTGCAGGGACTGATGCAAATCTTTCCGAGAAGAAAATCTGGCAGGTTCTTGGCTATATCAAAGAGGAATTTGGCAAGTAAAAAATTATTTTAAGATCTTATAAAGAGGGGAGAGAGCTTCTCTCCCCTCTCCTATTTTAACCCACATGAAAGCTTATACAGCCTTGCCATAACAGCCTGAGAATGAAAACAAGATCACCTTATATTTCGATAATATTATTTATAGCTTCTTTTGCGGCATGTTCCAACGATGTATCAAAAGAGCCCCCTTCAGTTCAGGCATCTGTAAAGGATGTCGCACCTATTAAGAAAATAGCTAAAGCAGAAAGCGGTGTTGCGCCAAAAGTTTCCGGTGCGGGCGCTGAGCTTTATTCAAAATATTGTTCCGATTGCCACGGCGAAGACAGGCTGGGTCTGGTCGGGCCGCCACTCCTGCCTGAATATTTCGGCAGGCAAAAAGATGAGGTGATCAAGACTGCCATATCGGAAGGCCTTACGGCGACTAATATGCCTCCTTTTAAAGAGGAATTAAGTGACAGCGATATAGACAGGCTTGTTTCTTTCATAAAAACACCGGTCGAAAAACCGGTTTGGGGTATGGAGGAGATGAGGCCCACATGGCAGGTTTCATACCTCTCTCTTGATGAAAAAAAGCCCTTATATGATATGACCAACTTCTTCATGATCGTCGAAGGAGGGAGTGGAACGGTCCATTTCATGGACGGCGACAGCTTCAAGCTCCTTGGCGCGCTGAAGGTGGGCGCTATCCACGGCGGGCCGAAGTTCGGGCGCGATCTTCGCTACGCCTTTGCCGTATCAAGGGGCGGCCTGCTTCTTAAATATGACCTTATCGAACAAAGAGAGGTGGGGCGTATAAGGGGCGGCATAAGCACGAGGAATATAGCAGTCTCGGGCAGCGGGAAATACCTTGTTCAGGCGAACATGCTACCCAAAAACCTGGTAGTTATAGACGCCTTTTCCCTGAAGCCGGTAAGGATAATTGAACCGGGCGCAACTGTAGGCGCCGTATATGACCTCAGGGAAAGGGGCGAGTTTGTAGTTTCTCTAAAGGACAAGCCGCAGCTCTTAGTCCTGAACGATGAAACGCTTGATATGAGAAAGATTGATATCGATCAGCCATTTACGGATTTTTTCATAGACCCTTCCGAGAGATTCCTCATAGGAACATCGAGAGGCTCCGATCACTTCAGCATTGTCGATATAGAGAGCGGCAAGCTTATTAAGGAGGTTAAGGCGGAAGGTGGAATGCCTCATCTCGCCTCGGCGGCAGTCTGGAGTGACACTAGCGGCACATACGCCGCCTTTCCACATATCGGCAGATCTACGATAACTGTTATTAAGATGTACGACTGGGTTATTAGAGGCAAGGTTGAGACTAAGGGACCAGGCTTTTTTGCAAGGACCCATGAGGGTACAAAACATATATGGGCAGATACGGGCACCGATTCGATACAGCTCATAGATAAAGAGACCCTTAAGGTGGTAAAGGAACTGGTGCCGCAGGCAGGCAAGAAGGCGATGCATATAGAGTTCAACAAGGACGGCAGCAGGGCCCTTGTCAGCGTATGGGAAGACGAGGGCGAGGTCGTAATCTATGATACGAAGAGCCTCGATATAGTCAAGCGGATGCCCTTTAAAAAGCCGGTGGGCAAGTATAACGCGACCAATAAGAGGTTTTAGCAAGCGGAAGGGAGAAAATGCAAAGGGGCCTTGCCTGTCATTCTGAGGGCCTTGCCTGTCATTCTGAGCGAAGCGAAGAATCTAAAGATTCTTCAGTCGTTTTACTCCTTCAGAATGACAACTGTTGTGAGTGGACCGGTTGCAGATTCAAATTAATGAGGGGTTTATGATAAGAAAATTATCAATAATGATAATGGCGTTGAGTCTCTTTTCTCTGGCGGGCTGTCACGGCATTCTAAAGGGCGAGAGCTCCCGCAAGATATACGGTACCGCCGCGCTGATGGTGATCATCGAGCGCGAGAGCGGAGGCATTGTAGTCGTCGACTCGGTAAGGCACGAACTGCTCGGGCGCGTTGAGGGGCTCGGAAACCTGCGGCACGCAAGCGCAGTCTTTTCAAGAGACGGCAGGTTCGTCTATATAATCGGCCGCGACGGCGCCTTAAGCAAGGTAGACCTGATCCTCATGAAGGTCGACAGGAAGGCCAAGGTTGGGGAGAATTCTATAGGCATCGCAATATCCAGGGACAGCCGCTATATAATGGTATGCAACTACCAGCCCGGCGGTGTTTCCATCGTCGATTCCGATACGCTCGAACCGGTGAAGGAGATACCTGCCGTGAGGCATATGCCGGACGGCTCAAAGCTTATTTCAAGGACTGTGGGTCCCCTCGATACGGCCGACAATCTGATGATCTTCGGTCTCATGGAGGCCGGCGGCGTGTGGGTTGTAGATATGAAGAAGCCGGACTTTCCAGTTGTCAGGAAGTATTGGGATGTTGGAGATACCCCATACGACCAGCTGATCACGCCGGACGGGAGGAACTATATTGTCGGGTTTTTAGGTTCCGACTGGATGGGGCTGCTGGACACATGGAAGCTCAATGAGATAAAGAAGATAGATCTGAGCGAGAAAAAGGCGGGGCTTAAGAAGTATAAGGAGTATGACAAGGTGCCCGTCTATCACATCCCCCACCTCGAATCTTGGGCCATATCGGGCGACCTTGCAATAGTCCCCGCATTCGGCGAGAAGAGGGCCATAGTCTACAATATGAGGGACTGGTCAATGGTTAAATCCATCCCTATCGCCGGGACTGGTCTCTTCGTTGTTGCAAGGCCGGGCGGTCGCGAGGTATGGGTCGATAATGTAGCCGCCCCCGGAAGCAGGGAAGAGCGTCTCATGCAGGTCATAGATGTGGAGACATTGACCGTTAAAAAGACGATAGACGCAGGCAAGGGCGCCATCAATCCGCAGTTTACACCAAAGGGCGACGCCGTCTACCTCTCAGTTATGGGGGAAAACAAGGTGCGCGTCTATGATGCAGACAGTTATGAGCTGATTAAGGAGATAGATGTCCGCAAGCCGTCGGGGATATTCTGTACGGACAGGACTTCCAAGTTCGGATTGTAATCTCCTGCTGCAGAACCTAAAGCTGTAACCGCAGAGCACGCAGAGGACGCAGAGAGTGGATGGTGGAATCCTGCTTCCACAGATTGGGTGAACCTAAAAGATCACAACGCTCTTTTCTCTGTGTCTTGGTGATGGATTTAAAAGCTGATCAATGGTTTCGGGTTTCTCGGCGTGCTTAGCGAACTCTGCGCTAAAACGTATTTTTTATGAAGACGAAAAAACTTGGACTTTTTTAACCGCAGAGCGCGCGGAGGACGCAGAGAGTGGATGGTGGCGGCAGGTTGAATGCTATCACGGAGAAGATCATCGGTTCAGCAATCAATGTCCACCGTGAGTTAGGGCCAGGGCTGCTTGAGTCGGCATATGAGGCATGTCTGGTTCATGATCTGCTTGGAGCGGGATTGAAGGTGGAGCAGCAAAAACCGCTTCCGGTGATTTATAGAGATGTGAAGCTTGACTGCGCTTATCGACTGGACTTGATGATAGAAAATATAGTTATTGTAGAGATAAAATCTGTAGAGAAATTGATGCCTGTACATTCGGCGCAACTGCTATCATACTTGAAGCTGTCCGGATGCAGCCTAGGATTGTTGATGAATTTCAATGTTGAAATGCTGAAAACAGGCATTAGGAGAATCGTTAATAATTTCCCTGATTCTCGGCGTACTCTGCGATCTCTGCGGTAAAAAGGATTTATGATCTCTTTGCGATTTTGCTTAAAATCGCCTACTTTTGGTTGTGTATTTGTGGTTTTAATAAAGGAATAGGGAAAAAGTGAAAAAAGGAAAAGTATATCTCGTAGGGGCAGGCCCCGGTGATCCTGAGCTTATCACCGTAAAGGGAAAGCGAGTGCTTGAGGAGGCCGAGGTGGTTATTTATGACCGCCTGGTTGGAGACGGCATTTTGAGCTATGTGGGAAGAGATGTTGAAAGGGTTTTTGTCGGCAAGGAGGATTCCTTTCATACCATGCCACAGGAAGAGATTAACCGGCTTATAGTCGATAAGGCGAAAACCGGCAGGATTGTTGTAAGGCTTAAAGGCGGAGACCCATATATATTCGGACGAGGCGGAGAGGAAGCGTTCCTTCTTGGGGAAGAGGGGATACCTTTTGAGGTTGTTCCGGGAGTTACTGCGGCATCCGGTGTTGCCGCATATGCCGGGATACCGCTGACGGACAGACGCCATTCTTCGGCGGTAACTCTTGTTACGGGGCATAAAAGAGCCGGTTGTGACATGGAAGAAGTAAACTGGAAGGCTCTGGCGCAGCTGGACAGCACCATAGTTTTTTATATGGGGATAAAAAACCTGGAAACTATAACAGCCAATCTCATAGATAACGGCAGGAGCGCAGATACCCCTGCCGCAGTTGTCAGGCGCGGCACTCTGCCTGAGCAGGAAACTGTCGTCGGAACTCTTGATAATATAGCTCAAAAAGTCGAAGAGGCACGATTAAGGCCCCCGGCCCTGCTTGTTGTTGGTGAAGTTGTCGGCCTTAGAGCTTCTCTCGGCTGGTTTGAGAAGGCGGTGATAAAAAAAGAGGGAATAGCTTAGCTGATTTCATGAAAGGTTTATAAGCTTTTTTACCGCAGAGTACGCAGAGAGCGCAAGCCTGTCAAGCCCGGAATGACAAATATTTCTCTATTAAAGGGCCTGTTTTTTGATTCCAACTGAAGTTTTTTTCTTTGCGAACTCTGCGGTAAACATTATTTCCTGTGGCGCGCAAGACACATGGGGCGGGACTGTGTGTTTCAAGCGATACATCCTGCCAGCTTAAATCGGTGGCCGGCCGCAAAGGCGCAAAGAGTGCAAAGCCAGGATTAGCGGAGGCTTTACGTAGAGAATTTGCAGTTTTTTCACTTTGGCACGGTAGGTGCTTTAGCACTGGAGAACAGGTGATATTGAGGCTTTACGCGAAAAAGGGACTTAAAATAAAAAAAGTTGATTTGTCATTTTTTCTGTGATAGAGTCGAAAAAGTTAAAGATTCAATAATCAGTGTTTTGCCTTTGTTGTCCTTTTGTATGTATAAGGGTTCTTGATATATCGACGATATAGAAAGGGAGGTGATAGTACTTAAACGGTTTGGTGTTTTTTGGTTTGCTGTTTTTTTTAAACTATTTAATTCAATAAATAGTAAATATAATAATTAATCAGGAGGAAGAAAAGAATGAAAAAAGTATTAGCAACAGTAGCAGCTGCATCTATAGTAGCTGCAGGCGCACCTGCTTTCGCGGCAGATGTGGAAGTAAGCGGTGAAATGAGAGTGAGATATCAGGAAGACAACAACGGTGGCGGAGTAAAGGATGCCATGAACGCAAGGACATCCCAGAGGACAAGGGTAAACTTTAAGACTCAGGTTGATGATCAGACAACTGCCTACATCTCTCTCCAGGACACGAGGGTCTGGGGTATTGATGCCGATCTTAATAACACTGCTGCCGAGAAGAATCAAGGAACTGACCTCAGCCAGGCTTACCTCCAGATTAAAGGTGCATTTGGCCCCGTTGACTTGAAGGTTGGTCGTCAGAAACTCGTATACGGCAAGCAGAGAATGCTTGGTGGTTTCGAGTGGCACGACAGCGCAACCAGCTGGGACGGTTTTAAGCTTACCTACGGCAGCGAAATCGTTGACGTTGACGTACTTAAGATGACGGCTGGCGAAGGTGGCCCTAATGAATCCGATGAGTCGCTTAGCGGAGTTTACGCAACATTTAAGACTGTACCTACGAGCAAGATTGATGTTTATCATCTCTTCGTAGACGGCGATGCTGACGCTGATGGTGGAGCCCTTCGCGGTACAGGATCCTGGACCGCGACTGGTTTGAGAGTTGCCGGTAAGGCAGCAGGCGCTGACTGGGACGCCGAGTATATTCTTGAAGGCGGTGAGTTTAACCCAAATCAAGACCTCGATGCAAGCCTCCTCGCAATCTCAGCAGGATACACCATTGCACCTGCAATAAACATCAGGGTAGGTGTTGATTACTCTGTAGGTAGCGGTAACAGCACTAATGCTACCGATCAGGAGGCATTCCAGACTATTGCTGCAACAAACCACCCTCTCTACGGTCTCCATGACAATATCATGGGTGGAGGTGAAGGGAACAGGGCAAGTAACCTCACAGCTACAGGCGTTAACGTAACTATCCCTAATGTTGCAGGCATAAAGATCAGGGCTGAAGCTTGGACCTTTACAACAACTGAAGACGTAACAGGTCCTGCTAGTGGTCTTCCTGAAGATGAGTACGGTTCCGAGGTTAACGTTCAGCTTACCTATGGCCTGACTGAGAAGGTTAAGCTCCACGCTTACCATGTAATCTTCAAACCTGGTGATGCTATCATAACTGTTGTACCAGGCGCTGAGAACGATGAAGATGCTTCAACTTCCGTTATACAGCTTCACGCTAAGTTCTAATTGCTGAACTGAGCAGTAACTGTTCTGTTAAAAGCCCCGCAGGGAAACCTGCGGGGCTTTTTTTATGGGGGTTTATTGCAGGTATCTGATATAATCTATCATCGTGATTATATGGCCTGTCAATGTCATTCCGAGCGAAGCGAAGAATCTTGAAGTAACCTATAGATTCTTCAGTCGCTTCGCTGCTTCAGAATGACAGGGCAGAGAGATATTATATAAAGAGTGGAGAAACAGTGTTGGATTCAATCGACAAAGAGATACTGAACAGGATACAGGGAGATTTCCCCGTATCGGGAGACCCCTATGGTGATATAGGCAGGGAGGTCGGCATACCTGCGGATGAGGTCCTTGACAGGGTCAAACGCCTGAAGGGGGACGGCATCATCAGGAAGGTTGGCCCCTTTTTCGATGCAAAGAGGATGGGGCATAAAAGCACGCTCTGCGCCGTTGACGTGCCGGAAGAAAAGATCGAGGAGACGGCGGACATCATCAGCGGCTACGTCGAGGTGACCCATAACTATTTGAGGCTCGGTCATCCCAATATCTGGTTTACCCTTATTGCGAGGGATGCCGGAGAGATAGATCGGATACTTGCCGAGATATCGGAGAAGGCCGGGGTAGGCCCGATCAGGAACCTTCCCGCAAGGAAGATGTTCAAGATCAAGGTGGATCTGAAGCTGGAGAAAAATTAGACTGGCCGCAAAGACGCCAAGAACGCAAAGTTTAATTCTAAATTCTTTTCTTTGCGCACTTTGCGCCTTTGCGGTTTAAAAGAGGTTTTTTTATGAATGAAAAGGATATAGAAATAATACGCGCCCTCCAGAATGAAGAGGTCTATCTCACCCTTGATCCCTTCGGTGAAATTGCAAGGGATCTCGGCATGGATAAGTCAAAACTCCTTGAAGCAGTTAATGACCTGAAGGAAAGGGGCGCCATCAGGCGATTCGGGGCGGCCATAACGCCGCATAAGGCTGGCTTTACATCAAACGCCATGGTGGCCTGGGAAGTGGATGAGGATATGGAAGAGGCGGCCGCCGGGATCATGGCCGCGCACCCGAGAGTGAGCCACTGTTATCTGCGTCCGCCCTTTGAGGACTTCCCTTATACCCTGTATACGATGACTCACGCCAATTCTCCGGAAGATCTGGATGAGATACTTGAAGAGATGTCGGAAAAAACGGGGGTTAAGAAGAGAAGGGTGCTTAAATCGGTGAAGGAATTTAAAAAGAGCTCGCCTGTTTATTTCCCTTAATATAGAACAATTTTTAACCGCAAAGTCGTAAAGAGCGCAAAGACTTTTTAACTATATCGTTTGAAGGTTTTCATTGGATTCTCTGCGTCCTTTGCGCCTCTGCGGTAAAGAAGAAGTTGCTATCTTATCCCAAGCTCCTCATCGCTCATATAGCACGCCGGGTCTTCCGCCCAGAGATCGTCGGTGACGAACTCTGCCCTTACGCGATAGTTGCCGCCGCATATGTCAAAATGCGGGCATATGCCGCACCTGCCCTTGATGTGACCCTTCCTGTCTTTAAGTATGTTCATGACCGGATCTGAGCGGTCTGTCCATATGTCGCTGAACGATCTCTCTCTGATATTCCCTAAAGAATAGTGCTGCCAGAACTGGTCGGGATGAACATCGCCAAGGTTGTCAATGTTGGCAAGCATTACGCCCGAGGAATTGCCGCCCCTTCCTTTCAGGAGTTTGTATACCTCATTTGCCCTTTCAGGGTCGGTCTCTTTGAGCTTGTGCCAGAGGTAGACACCATCAACGTCATTGCTTCCGGTGACAATATCCCTGGTCTTGCCCCCGTCTATGAAGCCCTTTGCCCTGTCAAAGATATAATCCAGCGCATCCCTGGTTTCGGCATGGTCGAGATCTTCCCTTGAGAATTTCTTTCCTCGGCCAGAATAAACGAGATGGGCGAAATATCCCCTTTCTATCTCTTCCGAGTCAAGAAGGTCGAATATTGTCGGGAGCTCGGATATGGTCTTGCGGCTCATGGTATATCTTACGCCGACAACAAGACCGGCATCGCGGCAGCGCCTTATCCCTTCAAGCGCCTTCTGAAATGCCCCCTGCATTCCTCTAAGCCTGTCGTTAATCGCCTCGCCACCGTCAAGGCTGACCCCTACATAGGTTATTCCTGATTTTTTAATCTTTTCTACGGTTTTATCGCTTATATGTATGCCGCTTGTGGAGAGTATCGGCCTGACTCCAAGGTCTCTCGCATAGGAGGCAAGCTCAAAGAGATCCGCTCTAAGGAGCGGGTCGCCGCCTGAGAATATGATGACAGGAGAGCCGAAGGATGCAAGGTCGTCGATGAGCTTCCTGCCTTCGGCCGTCGTGAGCTCGCCCTTATAGGCGACGTCGTTTGAGTCGCTATAGCAATGAACGCAGTGGAGATCGCACCGTTTGGTCATATTCCATACGACAACGGGCCTCTCGATCCTTGCATACCTGATATTTTCAGTGGAGTTGCCAAGGGCTGTGTCTGTGGATCCGTCTGACCTGCCGGGAAGGCTGGCAGACAGTAGTTTTGATACGCTGAGCATGTGATTATTATGTCACTTAAGAAATGGCATGACAATAGAAAAAAATGAGCCTCACTTGACCACGTCTTTGTCCTTGGGCAACTGGGTATATCTTATGTAGGAAATAAGGCTGTCTATATCTTCCGGCGATAGCGGAAAGCCCCCCTCACCCTTCAAAAAGCCTTTCATAGGTGTGCCGGGTCTGCCGTACATTATTGTTCTTCTCAGCATCGTATCAGAGGCAGATTTTAAAAAGCCCGGGTCAAGCAGCGGCGGCCCCATGGCGCCCTCTATCTTCAGACCGTGGCAGGCGCCGCATATGGCAAATAGCTCCTTGCCTCTTGAGTCGTTTTTGGCGCTTACATTATGAGAGGGCGCTTCGATAAGCTTGCCTTTTTGCCATCCCTTGATATATTTTGCCAGCGATTCAATCTGCGCCTTTGAGAGCTTGTCATCGAAGGACGGGCATCCTGAAAGCGGCCTTCCGAATTTAATGGATTTGATGAAGAAATCTGCTTCCGCAGTGATGAGCAGACCTTCTTTTCTAAGGGCAGAAGCCTTCGCTCCCTCAGCATTTTCCCCATGACAGGATGCGCAATGTTTTTTGAAGAGCTTCTCGACTTCGCTTGCAAATCCCCTGGTGCTGCAAAACAGGCAGGCAAAAAGAAGGGAGAGAAGTATTGGCAGCTTTAATGGGTTTTTGAGTTTCATCGGTATTGTCCCTTAACTTGATCTGGATTGGATTCTTGCAAAAAAAGATAATTTTGTCAATAAGCAGGAGCAGGAGCAGTGGCCACTTTTGAAAAAAGATGCTAATGTTGACAATGCGACAAAGGATGGTAAAATCATAAACGGATGAATTGATTATATCGGTTGATAATATTTATTTTTGAAGGAGAGTAATATGTCCCAGAAAGATATAACTTCGATGTTAAGTGAAGGCAGGTTGTTTAAGCCGTCGGCTGATTTTAGTGAAAAGGCCCATGTCAAAAGTATGGCCGACTATGAGGCTCTCTATAAAAGAGGTGAGGAAGACCCTGAGAAGTTTTGGGGTGAGCAGGCTGAAGAGCTTTCATGGTTTAAGAAGTGGGACAGGGTGCTGGAATGGAGCCCGCCATTTGCGAAGTGGTTTGTCGGTGGAGAGATTAACCTTTCCTATAACTGCATCGACAGGCACTTAGGTACATGGCGCAAAAACAAGGCCGCCATCATATGGGAGGGAGAAGGGGGAGAAGAGAGGGCGCTTACCTATCAGGATCTTCACAGAGAGGTTTCTAAATTTTCAAATGCCCTTAAGGGGCTGGGCGTAAAAAAGGGAGACAGGGTCGCCATATATATGGGTATGGTCCCGGAGCTTGCTATAGCGATGCTCTCCTGCGCAAGAATCGGCGCCACTCACAGTATTATATTCGGCGGCTTTTCTGCTGAGGCGATTAAGGACAGGGTAAATGATGCCGAGGCCAATGTTGTTATAACTGCCGATGGCTCCTACCGTAAAGGGAGCATAGTTCCGCTTAAGAAGAATGTAGATGACGCCCTTGCAGGCTGCAAGACTGTCGAACATGTGGTTGTCTTTAAAAGGACGGGCTCAGACTGCGACATGAAAAGAGGCAGGGACCACTGGTGGCATGATCTCATGAAAGAGGCGTCGGCTGACTGCCCCGCCGAGCCGCTTGATTCGGAGCACCCCCTGTTTATACTTTATACGAGCGGGACTACGGGAAAGCCGAAGGGGATAGTGCATACAACAGGCGGATATCTGCTTCAGGCCCATCTTACAAGCAAGTGGATATTCGACTTGAGGGATGAAGACACATACTGGTGCACCGCCGATATAGGCTGGGTAACGGGACATAGCTACATCGTTTATGGAATACTTTCAAACGGAGCGACAAGCGTGATGTATGAGGGCGCGCCTAACTATCCAGAGGCCGACAGGTTTTGGGAGATAGTGGAAAAATATAAGGTAAATATATTCTATACAGCTCCAACGGCCATAAGGGCCTTTATGAAATGGGGAGATGAGTGGCCAAAGAAGCATGATCTTTCCAGTTTAAGGCTTCTTGGTTCAGTTGGAGAGCCTATCAACCCCGAGGCCTGGATGTGGTATCACAAGGTTATAGGGGATGAAAAGTGTCCCATTGTTGATACCTGGTGGCAGACTGAAACAGGGGCTGTAATGATAACCCCGCTCCCCGGCGCAACGCCTACGAAGCCGGGCTCGGCGACAAGACCATTCCCCGGCATAATTGCCGATGTGGTGAATAAGAAAGGTGAACCGGTAGATGCCGATCATGGCGGCTACCTCGTCATAAGAAAACCGTGGCCTTCAATGCTCAGAACCATATATGGAGATCCTGAAAGATATGAAAAGACCTACTGGTCGGATATACCGGGAGTGTACTTTGCGGGAGACGGGGCAAGAAAGGATAAGGACGGTTATTTCTGGGTTATGGGCCGCGTTGACGATGTGCTTAACGTCTCGGGGCACAGGCTTGGAACTATGGAAATAGAAAGCGCGCTTGTGAGCCATCCCAAGGTAGCCGAGGCAGCTGTTGTAGGCAGGCCCGATGATCTTAAGGGGCAGGCGATAGCGGCATTTGTAACGCTTGAGGGAAACAGCAGGGCATCCGATGAGCTGGAGGCCGAACTGAAGAGCCACGTCGTTAAAGAGATCGGCGCAATTGCAAGGCCGGACGATATCCGCTTTACTGATAATCTCCCGAAGACAAGAAGCGGCAAGATTATGCGCAGGCTCCTCAGAGATATAGCCTGCGGAAATGAGACGGAGGGTGATGTGACAACGCTTGAGGATATCTCGGTGCTTGCAAAATTAAGAGAAGAGGATGATTAAGTTGCGGGGCGTAATATACAAGGAAAAGTCTTAAGGGAGATGAAAGATAACAGAGTTATAGCTGTCAGTATGGAAAGGGGATGCAGTAATCCGGGCTTTGGAGCAATGCAGCAAATACCCTTTCCTGACGGGAAGATTATTTGCGCTTGTCGCCGTGATCAGCGGTGACTTTATAGAGGTGTTTAAAGGGGTGCTTCAGGTCTTTTTTTTCTTGACAAAAAAGTTGTCTTTAAATAGTATGCGCAATGATTCTGATAAATTTGCTGCGCATATTTGGTGAAGATTGTATTTTTGAGTTTATGGTTTTAAATTTTAATTTAAGAAAGGAGGATTGTTATGTCAGATGGGAGTGAAGGCACGGGAGGTATGAATTTCTATAATAATTATTGGTTGTTATTAGGGATTGGTATAATTTTACCTACAGTACTTTTTACGGTCTGGGGATTGTTTGAGGTGGTTAATACGCCTTATCTGCCTCTGGTAAAGTAATATTTTAATTTTTTAAGAAGGAGGACGTGATTTATGGCTATTTATGAGCCGGAAGGGAATTGGTGGAAGCCGATTCACAGGGATGAAAAGATTTGGTTTATTCTTGCGCTTGTTTGGATGTTGGTATCGTTTTTTTACATGCCGATTCAGCACTTTATAGGTAAGCAGAACCCGCCTGCAACAACATATAGGGTAAGTGCGGAAGATTTTGATGGTCTTGTTGAAGGGATGATTGCCAAGTATCAGGTCGGTACTACGGGAGTGGATAATGATATACCACTGGTAAGACCAAACGCTTCCGAGCCGGTGTTTTTACGCGCCAGCATGTGGGAATGGTATCCTGCCCTACAGCTGAAAAAGGGAGAGACTTACGAGTTTCACCTTTCTTCTACCGATCTTCAGCACGGATTTTCCATCCAACCTATTAACCTGAACCTGATGGTGCTGCCTGGTTATGATTATATCGCCAAGATCAAGCCTACATCGACCGGTGATTTCAGGATTTTATGCAATGAATTTTGCGGTGTTGGCCACCATACCATGGTGGGCAAGATCGAGGTCATATAAGGGGG
>JAVVFD010000044.1:0-17149 GCA_032250935.1 bacterium | reverse complement strand
GTCTGCTTTGCCGCCGACCTCGGCCAGGGCGAAGAGCTGGCCCCGCTCAACAAAAAGGCTATTGAAACAGGCGCAAGCAGGATATACATAGAGGACCTCAAGGAAGAGTTTGCTACAGACTTCGTCTTCCCAATGCTGAGGGCAAACGCCGTTTATGAGGGACACTATCTCCTCGGCACATCCATAGCAAGGCCGCTTATATCGAAAGAACAGATAAGGATCGCCCAGAAGGAAGGGGCCGACGCCGTCTCTCACGGCGCCACGGGAAAAGGAAACGACCAGGTTCGCTTTGAGCTTTCATATTACGCCCTTCAACCTGACATCAAGGTTATAGCGCCTTGGCGCGACTGGGATCTGAATTCAAGGGAATCCCTTATAGCTTATGCAAAAAAACATGGCATACATGTCCCTGTGACCAAATCAAAGCCCTGGTCTTCCGACAGGAACCTGCTGCACATCAGCTTTGAAGGCGGAATACTGGAAGACCCCTGGGCCGAAGCGCCTGAAGAGATGTTCGTCCTTTCCGTCTCTCCCGAAAAGGCTCCAGACAAACCTGCCTATTTTGAAATAGATTATGAGGCTGGAAATGCTGTAGCGCTAAACGGTGAAAGGATGAGCCCTGCAACCATTATGACAGCGCTTAACAGGCTGGGCGGTGAAAACGGCATCGGCAGGGTGGACCTTGTGGAAAGCAGATTTGTGGGAATGAAGTCAAGGGGAGTATACGAGACGCCCGGCGGGACCATACTTCACGAGGCCCACAGGGCCGTCGAGTCGCTCACCATGGACAGGGAGGTCATGCACATCCGCGACTCGCTCATACCCAAATATGCGGAGCTTGTCTATAACGGCTACTGGTATGCCCCCGAAAGAGAACTCCTGCAGAAACTGATAGATGAAAGCCAGCAGACGGTGAACGGAACTGCCAGGCTGAAGCTTTACAAAGGGAACTGCGCCGTCGTTGGAAGAAAGGCGGAAAAATCTCTCTTTAACGAGGAATTTGCAACCTTCGAGGCGGACAGCGTGTACAACCAGAAGGATGCGGAAGGTTTCATAAAAATCAATTCCCTTAGACTAAGAATCAGAAAATTGGCGGGACTATAGGAGAGCGATATGGCTGATAAACCCTGGGGCGGACGTTTTGCCGAAAAAACAAACAAACTTCTTGAAAAACTGAGCGCATCGGTGAGCTTCGATAAAAGGCTCTACCTATACGACATCAAAGGGAGCATCGCCCACTCTACCATGCTGGCAAAGCAGGGGATTATCTCTGAAAAGGACAGGGATGATATTATAAGAGGCCTCGAAGAGATCCGCCATGAGATAGACCGGGGCGAATTCGGATTCTCAGATGCCCTCGAAGATATCCACATGAATATAGAAAGGCGGCTTACCGAAAGGATAGGCGATGCGGGAGCAAGACTCCATACGGCAAGGAGCAGAAACGATCAGGTGGCCCTAGATACGCGCCTCTACCTGAGAGACAAGACGAAGGAGATCATTGAACTGATAAAGGGGTTCCAGGATGTCCTCCTTGAGCTGGAGAAGAAACATGCTACCGCCATCATGCCGGGCTATACACACCTGCAAAGGGCCCAGCCCATACTTTTCGGCAATCATATGATGGCCTATTATGAAATGCTGGAGAGGGACGCAGAAAGGTTTAAGGACTGCTACAAAAGGATTAACGTCATGCCGCTCGGCGCCGGGGCCCTGGCTGGAACGACCTTCCCCATAGACAGGAAGTATGTGGCCGAGCTCCTGGACTTCCCTTCCATAACAAAAAACAGCCTCGATTCGGTGAGCGACAGGGACTATGTCATAGAATTTTGTTCGGCCGCATCCATACTTATGATGCATTTCAGTCGCCTTTCGGAAGAGCTCATACTATGGTCTACCGATGAGTTCGGATTTATTGAGATAGGCGATGCCTTCTGCACGGGCAGCTCCATTATGCCGCAGAAGAAGAATCCCGACATCCCCGAGCTGGTAAGAGGAAAGACAGGCAGGGTATACGGCAACCTCATGTCGCTTCTTACCCTCATGAAGGGGCTGCCCCTTGCCTATAACAGGGATATGCAGGAGGACAAGGAGCCGCTCTTCGATACGGTAGATACTATTACCATATCCCTCCAGATATTCACGGAGATGATGAAGAACATGGAGATAGATGAAGCGAGCATGCTTATTGCGGCGGGAGGAGGTTATTCCAACGCTACAGAGGTGGCCGATTACCTCGTTAAAAAAGGGCTCCCTTTTAGAGACGCCCACGAGGTGGTAGGCAACATCGTAAGGCACTGCATAGAAAACAATATAGGCCAGATAGGCGATCTGAAGATAGAACAGTTCAAGGGTTTTTGCGATCTCATAGATGACGATATATATATCCATGCAGACCTTGAGCGTTCAACAATAAGCAAGTCCGATATGTTCAAGATAGATGACGTCGGTGTCTGAAAGCGATAGCGAATTAAAGCCCTCCCTGAAAGGAATGGCGATAAAGAAGATCCTGACAAAGGCCCTTTTTATTACCCTGCTCGTTGGCTCAATGGCAGCCTGCGGCAAAAAAGGTCCTCCTCTTCCGCCCGAGAGCCTTGTCCCCGCACAGGTAAGCGGTTTCAAGGCAGAGGGCAGAGGCGAAGCGCTCCTTCTTTCATGGACTATCCCCGGAAAAAACAACGACGGTTCATCCCTTAACGATCTTGCAGGTTTTAAACTCTACCAGAAAAAATCCGGTGAAGGATGCAACAGCTGCCCCTCTGAATTTCCGGTTTATGCCGACATAGATATTGAGGCGCCGGGTCACGCAGGCAAGGCCGCCATTGAAGGAAAGAGGCTTATCTTTACCGTGCGCAATATGGAGCCGGGACTGAGCTACAGCTTTAAAGTAGCTCCCTACAACAAAAGCGGCTATTTTGGTGAATTTTCCGAGGTGATCACCCTTAACTGGGATTTGCCCCCGGCCCCACCATCGGGGCTTAAGGGGCTCTCCGGGAACAGGTCCGTAACTTTAAGCTGGCATCCTTCTACAGACAAGGACAAGGAAGGCTTTGCCGGATACCTGGTTTACAGGGCCGATGCGCCTGGAGCCTATTCCAAATCGCCGCGTAACGCTGCAATCATCGAAACTGAGAGCTATACCGATTTAGGGCTTGAGAATGACAGGCCCTACTATTATGTCGTAAAGTCGGCCACAAAACAGGGGCAGACTGTTGCCGAAGGAGAACCATCGGAAGAGATAGCTATAGCGGCTAAAGACAAAGTGCCGCCCCTTCCGCCTGAAGGGCTCTCCGTAGTTCCCACAAAGGCGGGGGTCAGGATTTTTTGGGATAGCAGCGAAGAGATGGGGCTCTTCGGTTATAACATATACAGAAGAGAAAAGGGCGCCGGGGCGGCAATAAAACTAAATGATGCGCCCCTTGTCGAAACGCACTATACCGATGCTGACGCGGGCGGCGGCAAGATCTATTACTACTTTATTACCGCCCTTGACGGTGCGGCAACAGGAAATGAAAGCGAGGCTACTGACGAGGTTTATACCATTGTGCCGGACTTTAACGACTTAACAAATTAAAACAAAGATTTAATTAAGGAGAAGATATGGACCATTTCAACTATAAAGAAAACAATCTTTTTTGCGAGGATGTTGATGTCCGGGATATCGCCGAAAAGGTGGGCACGCCATTTTATCTTTACAGCCACGCTACACTGAAAAGACACTTTGAGGCCTTTGATTCATCATTCGCCTCGGTGCCTCACATCGTCTGTTATTCCGTAAAGGCGAATTCAAACATCGCCGTCTTAAGGCTTTTTTCCGAGCTTGGAGGAGGCGCCGATATCGTCTCCGGTGGAGAGCTCTTCAGGGCTATAAAGGCCGGCGTCGACCCCTTGAAGATCGTATATTCAGGCGTCGGAAAGAGAGCCGACGAGATGGAATATGCCCTTAAGGAGGACATCCTCATGTTCAACGTTGAGTCGAGACAGGAGCTTGATCTCTTGAATGAAGTTGCCGGAAAAATGAAGAGGAAGGCCAGGATTGCACTGAGGGTCAACCCCGATGTCGATCCCAAGACCCATCCATATATATCAACGGGTCTAAAGCAGAATAAATTCGGAATTCCGGTTGTCGATGCCGTAGAGACTTTTCTCTACGCCGACTCCCTGGAAAATATCGAAGTGATGGGAGTTGATTGTCATATCGGTTCACAGCTTACGGAGATTCAACCTTTCGTCGATGCCCTTGCAAAGATAAAGGAACTTGTCTTGAAACTGATGGCCGAGAATATCAATATAAAATACCTCGATCTTGGCGGCGGGCTGGGGATTACCTATGACGAAGAGGCGCCTCCACACCCGACTGAATACGGCAAGGCGATAATCGATGAGGCTAAAGAGTTGGGTCTTACCCTCGTTTTTGAGCCCGGAAGGGTGATGGTCGGCAATGCCGGGCTGCTCGTTGCAAAGGTCCTTTATACAAAAAAGGGGGAGGAGAAAAACTTCATCATATCCGATGCCGGCATGAACGACCTTGCCAGGCCCTCTCTTTACGGTTCATACCAGAAGGTAATGCCCGTCAGGCAGACAGATGAAGCCAAGATCATGGCTGACGTAGTCGGCCCCATTTGCGAATCCGGCGATTTCCTCGCAAGAGACCGCGAGGTTAACAATTATAAGCAGGGCGACCTCTTTGCAGTCGGCAGCGCAGGGGCATATGGATTCACCATGTCTTCAAACTATAACTCAAGGCCAAGGGTCGCAGAGGTTATGGTAAAGGGTGACAGCTTCGAGGTGATAAGGGAGAGAGAAGACTACGATAATCTGATCAAGGGCGAAAAGGTCCCCTCCTTTCTATAGTATTTTTATACACTCATAAAAAGACAAATAAGCTCACTTTTAACCGCAAAGTCGCAGAGGCCGCAAAGAGTTTAATTTTTAAATTAAATATATTTTCTTTGCGCTCTTTGCGTCTCTGCGGTATATCTTGATTTTTTACGATTTCATACTATTTACATAGGTTTTTTCATGTCGGCCTTCCCAAGAAGAAGGGAATGAAGCTCTTCGGCCTTTATGACATAGGTCTCGCCGCAAAAATGGCATGTTATCTTCTGCGGCTCCCCTGATTTTATTATCTCCTGCAGTTCAATCTCCTTGAGTGTCCCCATTATGCTGAGAGACTTTTCCTGACTGCAATGGCAGGCAAACTTTAGCGCTTTCGTATCAAGCAGCGCAAGGTCATCCGTGCCAAAGAGGCCGCTTATCTTTTTAAGGTCCATGCCTCCCTTCAAGACTTCCCTCAGCTCTTCAGAGCCAAGCTTTTCCAGGATCTCCACAAACTTTTCAGTATCCGCCCCGGGCATCTTCTGCACCATAATACCGGTCATATGATTTACCCTGAAATCAATCATGTCGGAATAAAGCTCAAGGCCCGTCGGAATCTGCTCGGACAGGTTAAAATAACGCGCCACAGCGGTCCTTATATCAGCGGGGGACACGTTTGTCTGGCCCGAATAAATTACCTTGCTGTCATTTGAATGCATGACACTTAAGATGCCGTGATCTCCCATGATATGTTCCATATCAAGCTCTTCATTCCCGTCAATACTGTCCAGTAATTTAACATCAGTATATCCCCGCAACTCTCCATTGGCACCTGCCTCAACAAGGACCCCGCCAATAGGGCCATCCACCTTGAGCTGAAAGGAGAGCCTTTCTTTTTCACCCTTTAGCCTTATTGAAATCAAAGATACCGCCAGTAGCGCCTGACCCAGCGCCATGGAGCTGGCCGGGCCGCTTAGATGCCTCTTTTCAAGTTCCTTCGCCGTCTCGCTTACATCAACATAAACGACGCTTAGTCCATATTTATTTGAAAGCATTCTCTTTATGTTATCCATGTCACTATTCCCGTGTTTTATTATCACTCGAAGCCAGAAGAGAATTATACAGACTTAGGCCCCATTTAAACAAGCGCTATGATGGCTCCGAAAGGGCCCTCCCCTTCTGTTTGAGAAGGTCCGGTTTGAACTTCGCCCCGATGAAGGCAGAATTTTGACTGTAAGTATAAAGAGGATACGGGTTAACTTGATTATTATACCCTTTTACTTTTTCGAGGCAGATTGGGACGATGGGTCCAGCCGTCTTTCAGGGCAGGCGGGGATTCAAAGGGGTTGCCGCCGGCCTTACTTGTCGAATTTGTCCTGAAAGTCGGCGAGTTTTCTTTGTATGGTTCTCAAGCTGATTCCAAGGCTTTTTGCCGCCCTGGTCCTGTTCCCTTTCATCCTCTCCAGCGTCGCCTTGATGACCTCCTCCTCCATCTCCCGGAGCGATGTCCCGAAGGGGAAATAAAAACCTTCATCTGTCGAAGAGCCGAAGAGTACGGAGGATGGAAGGTACTTGGCCTCCACAAAGCGGTCTTTGGCAAGGGTCATGGCCGACGAGAGGGCATTTTCCAGTTCCCTGATGTTTCCGGGCCAGTCATAGTTCATAAGCACCTGCATCGCTTCTTTAGTGACCCCCCTGATGTTATGCCCTTCTTCTTCGTTAAATTTTTCAATGAAATGTGAAACGAGAAGGGGGATATCATCCTTTCTTTTTTGCAGCGGCGGCATATTGATCTGGATCACGTTCAACCTGTAGTAGAGGTCTTTCCTGAACTGTTTTCCCTTGATTTCCTTTGCCAGGTCACGGTTTGTGGCTGCCACTATCCTCACGTCCACCCTGATCGTTTCGTTGCCTCCAACTCTTTCAAACTCCCTCTCCTGAAGGACTCTCAGCAGTTTGATCTGAGTCGTCATCGGCATATCGGCCACTTCATCTATGAACAGGGTGCCTTCGTTTGCCAGCTCGAATCGGCCCACTCTTTTAGCTATGGCGCTCGTAAAAGCGCCCTTTTCATGACCGAAAAGCTCGCTCTCCATAACGCCGTCGCTAAGGGCGGCGCAGTTGATCTTTATGAAAGGGCCTTTGCTCCTTGGACTGCTTTCATGTATGGCCCTTGCAACCAGTTCTTTCCCCGTACCGCTCTCTCCGCAGATAAGAACGCTCCCCTTTCTGGCCGAGACAGCTCTCACCATGTCGAGCACTCCCCTTATCTCCTTGCTCCTCCCTATTATTTCATGAAATGGAAGCCTGTCGCTGCGGCTTTTTTCGAGCTCCTCACTCCTAAGGGACCATGCCTTTTTTTCCAGTGCATTCCTGATAGTCTGCCTCAATATGACCGGCTCTGCAGGCCACTTTAACAGTTCATAGGCGCCTGCCTTGATAATATTCACCAATTTGGCCGGTGTAAACTTTTCAGAAAGAAATACCACCTCCAGGTGGGGGTTCAAGGATTTTATTCCTTTCATCAGTTCAGTCTCTTTCATGTCGGGCAGGGTGAGATCAGAAACGACAATACTCACATCTTCCCTCTTAAGCAGGTCGATGGCGTCAGCACCAGAGAAACATCTAAATACTTTGTAGCCCTCTTCAGAGAGAGAGTCAAAAAGTGCGACACCGCTTTCCTTTTCAAGGCCGCCTATAAGTAAAATCGAATGGCACATAACCCGTACAATCCTCAATATACGACAAAATTCAGTTAATCGTTGCCCCCACACGCCCCGATGACGTCAATGTGTCGCGGCAAACCAAGAAACCACTTCCTCAGTATGTCAAAATGACGCATAGATTATCATTTTTACCGCTGCCATTGTAAAGAAAAATATCTTCCCCACTCAGGCGCAGAAACAATAACTCCCTAACTGCCTGGAATCAAAAGGCAATATATTTTCCGGTTCTATGACTTCTTGGCATCTAAACTGCAATTCCCCCAGCGTTCTGCCGGCCCTCCAGTCTCGAAATTTTCAAACATAAAGGCAGGGAGATTTTTTATAAGTTGCACTATGCAATTTACAAGAGGCCAAAAACTATAATGGAAGGAGGTGAAACAGTTGAAAAAAAAGATAATCAGTTTAATTACAATAGCTATAATTGCCTTATTTGCAGGCTTATGCTGGTCTGCTGAAAATGAGGAGCTTAGCTCTTTACAACATTCTGAGTCAGCCATCGCTATGGCCTCTAATGACGTTGATAAAGGTGATGCCGATGTGGAAGCGCCCGCAGAGGAAGAAGAAAGCGACGTAGAAGCGCCAGATAGTGAAGATTCCGACGATGAAACTCCGGATGAGGAAACTCCCGACGAGGAAACTCCAAAAGAAGGAGATCTGGACAAATAATATCGTTTTAAAATCTACAGATTGTTTTAGAGGGGGAGCATTCCATAGCTTCCCCTCTTTTTATTGAGGCGGCTGACCGCAGGCTATTCTCTAAACTTACGATTAATTTCGCCTGACTGTTTCCATCCGGGAAAAAGAATGGTAGTTTTATAAGAGAAACACAGATTAGGATTAATTATCCGGGGTGGGCAGGAAAATGAAGAGAACAGGTATACCACGTTTTTTAAACAGCCAGGTATTTGTCAGAAGTCTCGAAGGTATCTGCGAAAATGCAGAAGAACTGACGCAAAGCGCAATCTTCAGGGAGGCTCTCTCCATGTATTTCTCCGATCTCAGGGAAAAAGACTCCCCTCTCCTTGAGATTTTCACGGACAAGCCTGATGAATGCACACAGTTTGAGACGATTCTCGAACTTTTCCAGTCTCTTGCCACTATGGAAAAGGAGCCCCTCCTTGCAAAGGTGCCTCACCTCGCCTGTTTTTTCGATAATCCCTACCTTCTTTCTCAGGTCTTGGAGCAGTTTTACAATTACTGGCGCCGCTTCGAGCGCTTCTTTATTTATTACACGACAGATGAGGAGAAGGCGGCCGGGAAAACTCCCTACCACACCTTCAGCGAAACCATTGAACATCTCAACCATCTCGTAAGGAGCGTCTACCGGGACGCAGGTCGCCGAATAAAAGGGAGGACTCCCAGGGTATATCGCCAGGTGCCGGCAGCCTGCCAGGTAGGGCTTATAGTGACCAAGGAGGAATGGCCTTGTCCCGGGGTTTACTCATTCCTGAAGGAGGTCCCCTTTATACGGCAGATACTCCTTGAGCCGCCCCTCATAATCGATCCGATTATGAACACGCGGTCCGGAAGCTTCAAAAAGGTCGATATCAACCCGCTGGCCGGGCTGGAGATAGAGAACGAAAGATGGCTCTGCTATCCGGCGAGGGTGGGCGAACTTGTTATCCATCTGTATTTCAGCGACAAGTTCATGAATCTCGGCACGGCGCTGATTAACCTCTTCGACCTCGCCTGGGATGAAGAGGTGCAGAGGAAACCCGACGCCATCTACCTATTCGGCATCCCGACGGAAAAGATGGAGAAATTCGGAGACAATAAAACCGTATTTTACGAGGATAATGAAAACGACCTCCTCATAGGTGCCATTCCCGATGATGACTGCTTCGCTTACTTCGGCTACGCCAAGAAGATGATGCTCACCCTCCATAACATCATCATGATGAAACGGGGTCGTCTCCCCGTTCACGGCGCAATGGCCAAGATAACCATGAAGGACGGCAGGAGCGCCAACGTGGTGATCCTGGGAGATTCTGGCACGGGCAAGTCGGAAACGCTTGAGGCCTTCAGGGGGCTCAGTGAAAAATACCTGAGGGAGTTCATCATCGTCTTTGACGATATGGGATCACTGGAGATCGAAGAAGGGAAGATTGCCGGCTACGGCACGGAGACAGGCGCCTTCGTGCGGCTCGATGACCTTAGCGTCGACTTCGCCTTCGACAACATCGACCGTTCAATCATCATGAGCCCGCAGAAGATCAACGCCAGGGCCGTGCTCCCCATCACGCTCATTGAAGAGGTTCTGAGAGGTTACCCTGTGGATTATCTCCTCTATGCCAACAACTTTGAGGATGTCGATGAGGACCACCCCTATCTGGAAAAATTCATCTCTCCTGACGAGGCTATCCACGTCTTTCGCGAAGGTGCGAGGATGGCCAAGGGAACGACCAATGAAAAAGGGCTTGTCCACTCCTACTTTGCAAACGTCTTCGGCCCGTCCCAGTACAGGTCGTTGCACGAACCGATTGCAGAACGGTTTTTCACCAAGATGTTTAAATCAGGCCTCTACGTGGGCCAGATGAGAACAAGGCTGGGCATACCCGGCCTTGAAAAGGATGGTCCCGAGGCAGCGGCCAGGGCTCTTCTCAAGCTTATCCAGGGATGATACAGGCATATTTTTCCGGCAGGATGATTATCATTTTACCCTCTTGTAAATGATTGTCCCATATACATATGCTCCTGATCTGTTATAATACTGCAAGAACGTCTCTTAATTATTCATGGATGCCATACAAGTGAATTAATAGAGACACCCTTAAGGTAACATATATGGGAAGGAAAGATGAATTCACAGATATTAGTCCAGGTCTTCATTACAATTTTCTCTATACTTGTTTATATGGCCCTCTATTCCATGACCAAGGGGGTCATACGCTCCTTCGGTGAAAGGCAGTCCATCGCCGAAAAAAGGATCATATATACAAAGAAATTCTTCCAGGCCTTCTTCCTCCTCTTCCTTGCCGTTATCATTACCATCATCTGGGGGATAGATTTCAAGGGGATATTCATCTTCGCCTCCTCCTTTTTTGCCATCGTCGGCATCGCTCTTTTCGCCTCCTGGTCGATCCTCAGCAACATTACCACCAGCATCGTCATATTCTTCTCCTTTCCCTACAAGATAGGCGACGCCATAAGGATTCTGGACGGCGAAAACACCGTGGAGGGGTTCATTAGAGACATGACCTTCTTCAATATCCATATCGAATGCGCAGACGGAAACGTCACCTTTTACCCGAACAACCTGGCCATACAGAAACCGGTCACCAAGCTGAAAACAAATAAGCCTGCCTCCCTGAAGAGAGGCAAGCGCGGCATAGCGGAGTAACCATATGACGGCTGAAACCCTGGCGACAGGAAAAGAGAGGGGCATTTACGTAAAGGCCTTTTACCTGGGAGAGCGCATTGATATCCGCGCCATTAAAAGAACAAAGAGGATCGCCTCCAACCCGGCGCTCTTCTCGTACGGAGACAGGGGGTGGGCCGTCATCTTCCGTTACGGTGTAATGGTCTGCTTCTCACCCGAGAAGGGGAGGGAAAATGATTTTCTCCTCAGCCTTGAAGGGCACATTTCAGGCTCTTTTGATGAACCTGCAACGGAGGAGATCAAGGTAGTCATCTCCCCTGAAGAAAAGGAGGGGGCGCGGGAAAACGGCATCGTCTTAAGAAGCGCCGACACAGAGCGGCTCCAGCTCGTGGCCGAGGCGCTTTCGAGGGACGTGGTCCTTGATCATTACGAACAGGAGGTATCGAAAAGCTTCGATGCCATCGATCCCATGACCGCCAATCTTCAGAAGCGCTTTCAGCTTTTTCACAGGATGAGGACGCCCGTCGGGCAGATAGCCGCCTCCCTCATGATACTCCACAAGATGGTGGGGAGGGTCACCGTTTCGGAAAAGCCGGACCTGCTCTGGGACCGCCCCGAGCTGGAGAGCCTCTATCTGCTGCTTGAAGACGAATACGAGATAAGGGAAAGACACGATGCGCTGGAACGGAAGATAGACCTCATCTCCCGCACCTCCCAGACTGTTCTCAATCTCCTGCAGACAAAGCAGACCATCCGGGTAGAGTGGTATATCGTCATCCTCATCGTGGTGGAGATAATGCTCACCCTCTATGAGCTCTTCTATCACGGCTAAAGGAGTGAGAGAGCATCCCGGTGACGGACAGGAATGAAATAAAAATAGAAAAACTGTCGGAAATCAGGAGCAGACTTAGATCTGCGGTTCATTCTTCAATACCCACAGGATAAGGAAAGGATTGATCGATGCTGACACTTGTAAGGAAAAGATCTGAAAAGTCGGGGCTCCCCCCCGGGTCGGTTATACATGTGGGTGAGAAGAAGGTGGAGAAGACCGGCTTTACCCTTATCCGCTACGATGCCGAGAAATTTTCAATGGAGAAGATCGACTCTCTGGAGGAGTGCCTCAGACTTAAGGGGAGCGAAGGGGTGACCTGGATCAACGTGGACGGTCTTCATGAAACGGACGTTATAGAAAAACTGGGGGAGCGCTTCGGGATACACCTCCTGATCGTGGAGGACATACTCAACACTCAGCAGCGCTCCAAGGCGGATATCTTCGACGATTACATATACGTTGCCATAAAGATGCACTCCAGCGTTGCCGAGACGATGGAGATAAGCGTGGAACAGCTGAGTCTCGTTCTCGGCGCCGACTTCGTCCTCACCTTCCAGGAGCAGCCGGGCGATATCTTCGATGCCCTGCGTAAGAGAATAGAAGGGGGAAAGGGGAAGGTTCGGAGGATGGGGGCCGATTACCTCGCCTACTGCCTCATAGACGCCGTGGTGGACAACTACTTCAAGATCCTTGAGAGCGTGGGGGAGGAGATAGAAGATATCGAGGAGGAGCTGCTTGAAAACCCGTCTCCGGAAACGGTTCAGCACATTCACATCATCAAGAGGGAGATGATACTCTTAAGGAAGTCGGTCTGGCCGCTTCGGGACCTGATCGGACTCCTGAACAGGGAGGAGACGGACCTCATAAAGGAGGGGACCGAGATCTACCTGAGGGACGTCTACGACCATACGGTGCAGGTGATAGACACGGTGGAGACATACAGGGACATGATTGCCGGAATGCTCGATATATACCTCTCCAGCGTGAGCTACCGTATGAACGAGATAATGAAGGTGCTCACCATATTCGCAGCCATATTCATCCCTCTTACCTTTATCGTAGGCCTCTACGGGATGAACTTCGACCCTGATTCGGGCCCATTCAATATGCCCGAACTTAGGTGGAGGTACGGCTACCCGGCCGTTCTCGCCTTCATGGCCCTTATCGTCGTCGGCATGGGTTTCTACTTCAAGAGGAAGAAGTGGTTCTAAGAGGCCGGGAGAGGGACGGCAAGATGCGCTGCAATCTCCGCGCAGGCCGGTGCCGGGCAAGGTCTTTCAAGCGCTTAATCAGTTGCTTTTTTTGACCGTTCTATACCCCTTGGGCCATAAAAGTCCTTGAGACAGTTATCGCCCTTCTAACTATTAAATAATATGAAAGGATACCTATCATGAAAGGTCTTTACCTCCTTTTACCAACCCTTCTTACCCTCTTCGTTTCATTTCTCATAGTCAGGTCGGCGGCCATAGCCCTCATGATGACCGGGCTGGACAGGAAAAAGGCGATCTTTCAGGCCATTTCCGCATTTACCGGGACGGGGTTTACGACGCGGGAGGCGGAGAGGATGATCAATCATCCCCAGAGGCGCAAGATCATAAGCTGGCTCATGATCCTGGGTAATGCAGGGATCGTTACGGTCATCGTAACGGCTACCTCATCTTTTGCCACCAGCGGCTCATACGATATACCGATAAACATGCTCTTTCTGGTAGTGGGCATATATCTGATCTACCGGATTGCCGTCAGCAAGGGGTTCATAGAGAGGTGGGAGAACTTCGTGGAAAACAGGCTGGTCAAATCGAAGATGATGGAGGAGGATATGGTTGAAGACCTCCTCCACCTCATAGAGGGGCACGGCCTTGTCAAGGTGCTTCTTCGTGAGGATTCCCCCCTCATTGGAAAATCGCTGAAAGAGAAGGAGCTGACAAAGGCGGGAATACTGGTTCTCGGCATCGAGAGGGAGAAGGGCTGGATCGCCGTGCCTAAACCTTCGGAGGTAATGGCTGAAGGAGACAGGTTGATCATATACGGCCCCATAGAAAGGCTGAACGAGAATTTCAGGGGAGGGAGACCTGTCTGAGCTCAGGCATATTCCTTGACAGAGCCTTCATTCACCTCCTCCACGCCTCTACATGATGTCATAGTCGCCATCTGAAGGCAGGTCGATTATTTCAAGGGCGTTTTCCATGTCATCAGGCATGTCTACGGAGGCGATGTTGAACAGTGCATCCCCGCGATGAACGAGGGGGAGGTTCAGTCTGCCGATGAGAACGCCGCCTGATGACGCCACTACATTTTCCTCGCTTTCCCCGAAGGGGTCGCCCACAACCGCTACCACGTCCCCTTTTTCCACTTTAGTCCCCAGCTGCATTGCCGACTGCACGATGCCGCTTATGGGCGCGCGCGTCCATTTTGTCGATCTGGCAAGAAGCGGTTCCATCTGCCGCTTCCCCTGCGCCATCCGGGGGGGAAGATTGCCTATTTTTCGCATAACCGAGATGATCCCTTTTATGCCCATCTTTATTGCCATATCGTTAAAACGCAACGCCTCCCCTGCCTCATAGAGAAGGAGGGGGATTTTTATCTCCGAGGCGGCTTCCCTAAGGGAGCCGTCTCTGAGCCTTGCATCTATCACGACGGGAGCGCCGAAGGCGGAGGCAAGCGTTTCATTCTCTTCCAGCGACAGGTCAGCCCTTATCTGGGGCAGGTTGTTCCGGTGCCTCGATCCCGTATGCATATCTATTCCATGGGTACATTTCGATACGATCTCATCCATAAAGAGCGAGGCGAGCTGGGAGGTGAGAGACCCCTTGCTGTTTCCGGGGAAGAAACGGTTGAGGTCGCGCCCGTCGGGAAGGTAGCGGCTGTGGTTGATGAAGCCGTAGGCGTTTACGACAGGTATGGCTATGAGCGTCCCGCGAAGTTTATTAAGAAGCCTAAGCTTAAGGAGGCGCCGTATGATCTCCACGCCGTTGATCTCGTCCCCATGAATGGCGGCGGATATGAATAGTCTCGGTCCGGGCTTCTTCCCGTGGATCACATGGACGGGCATTGTCATGTCCGTATGCGTATAGAGACGGGCGAAGGGGATGTCTATGGTCACCCTCTGGCCGCCCCTGATTTCAGTCCCGGCTATTACTATCGGTCCCTGCATCTAACCTTTCCCTTTCGTCTTCGTCTTGCCCTCTTTTGCATGTTTTTCTATATGTATAATGATCGATTCGGCAACATCCCTACCCGTCGCCTCCTCAATGCCCTTCAGGCCGGGCGACGAGTTGACCTCCATTACGACAGGCCCCTTGTTCGACCTTAGGATGTCGACGCCAGCCACACCGAGCCCCATTATCTTTGCCGCCCTGACGGCCGTATTGCGTTCTTCCGGGGTGATTTTGACCTGCGAAGAGCTGCCGCCGCGGTGCAGGTTGGAGCGGAACTCCCCTTCTACCCCCTGCCTCTTCATGGCTGCAATGACCTTGTCGCCGATGACGAAACAGCGGACGTCGCTCCCTCCCGCCTCTTCTATAAATTCCTGCACCAGGAAATGGGCCTTCAGTCCCCGGAATGCCTCGATAACGCTTTCAGCTGCCTTCTGCGTCTCCGTCAGCACGACGCCGATGCCCTGGGTCCCTTCCAGCAGTTTCACAACGAGCGGTGCGCCGCCTACGACCTTTATAAGATCCTTCGTATACTTCGTGGAATGGGCAAAGCCTGTGACGGGAAGTCCTATCCCCTTTCTTGCAAGGAGCTGAAGAGACCTCAGCTTGTCTCTTGAACGGCTGATGGCAACGGACTCGTTGATGCTGTAAACGCCCATCATCTCGAACTGCCTCAAAACGGCGGTCCCGTAAAAAGTGATGGAGGCTCCGATCCTGGGGATGATGGCGTTATAACCCTCAAGGAGTTCACCCTTGTAATATATGGCCGGTTTTTTCGATGTAATGTCCATATAGCAGCGCAAGGGATCTATTACCCTTACCTCATGCCCCCTTTTTTTTGCCGCTTCTTTTAGACGGCTTGTTGAATAGAGTTCCGGTTTTCTGGAAAGGATGCCGATCTTCATTTATGCTTCCTTGTTAAATATTTCAGGTATTCATGCTCTATAGATTTGCCCGTAATAAAGGACTTTTTCGGGTCTACCACAAAGAGGGACTCCATGGCGGTCCTGCCGAGGAGCGCCCTGAAACGCATCGTGTCCCTGTCGGTAAGGGTGAATTCCACGTCCCACGTCAGGTCGCCGATGCGTATGGGGGTTTTTATTACTATCCTCTTCTCGCGGTGTCCCCCTGAGTCGCTCACTATCCGCTTGTCTACGATGTCCGCCACACAGGATATCTCGATGTCTCTTCTTTTTTGCAGGGGATGTATGGCGAACCTGACCCTTTCTTTTCCTTTTTCTTCAAAGGTCTCTATGCTGAAAGCGTGCAGCGCAGAAGTCCTTGCGCCCGTATCCACCTTCATCTTGATTGCAGGGACGCCGAGCCCGGGCAGAGACGCCCATTCCCGCCAGCCTACTAAAATCTTCTCCTGTTCCATTTTCATATTCCGGCATTTATATTATTTTGATTAATATACATTTACCGCAGGCTTTTATGCAAACCTTCAATGAGAAAAAGATGATTTTTTAAAAAATAAAAAAGGCCCGTTGCAATATAGTACTGCAACGGGCCTTTTTACATATCTATCTGAATCTGGCAATTCTACCCGGAGGGCTGTCAATCCCTCCTGCTTGTCACCTCAAGCAGGTGATATCCAAACTGCGTCCTTACCGGGCCCTGCACCTTATTAAGCTCGGCGCTGAAGACCACTTCGTCGAACTCCTTTACCATCTGGCCGGGACCAAACTCTCCAAGGGCTCCGCCCTCAGCGCCTGACGGGCATTTTGAATGCGCCCTTGCCAGCTCCGCAAAATCGGCTCCGTTCGCTATCTTTTCCTTAAGATCGTTACACTCTTCCTCTGTTGCAACCAGTATGTGTCTTGCACTCGCACTTGCCATATTACTCTCTCCTGTTAATTTTTCAGGTATTATAGTTTCTTGACTCTTTTTTGTGAAGTCACTTTTTCGCCTGAGCGGTCAAATGAGAGTTAAAACCTTGCTAGGCATACTTCTATTTGCTTTCCGCATTGTCCAGTTAGAAAGTTGCGTGCTCCTGATATGAACAATGAGAGGCTCGAAGTTCCGTCATTCCCGCATTATTTAAGCGGGAATCGATTACTCAAATTTGCTGGATGCCCGACAAAGGCACTCGGACATGACAAATTGAATTGATTTTTGAAATAGCAAAAACTTAAACAGGCAATGATGATTTGCATTGTTGCTCCTTTTGAAATTGTTTTCCAGCCTCAATCTTGCTATAATTGCGCTCTTAACAATCCACTGCGGGACACAATAACTGCTTCTGTATCTGCGACAAACCCCCATTTACTAATCAATAAAAAATAATACATTTAAGGAT
>JAVVFD010000043.1:0-17255 GCA_032250935.1 bacterium | reverse complement strand
GATTTACTGGAAACGATAAAAGAGATTAGCTGGAAACAACCGAGGAGATTTACTGGAAACTTTCAGGAGATTACGCACCTAAGACATCCTTCACAATAGTATTCACCTGATTCAGGATATCTTCAGGCTTTTTATTGTGCATATTTGCAGTCTGCTCTATCGTCTCTACGGCCATGCCGGGGCAGGTGAAACACTCGCCGCCGTAATTATCTTCAAGCACCTTTTTTGTCTCGGGATAGACCTGAATCATGTGACCTACGGGAGTGGTAAGCACTGCCAGGTCTCCTCTTTTCAGAGACAGTTCCTGTTTTGGCAGTTCGGGCGATGCAGGAGCCTCAACCTTCACCTCTTCATTTGAAACGGGTCCGTTCAGTTTGGCTAGAAGTTCATCGAGCTTTATCCCCTTAATCTGACAGGCGGTTTTAAGGACGAGCTTATCGCCCATGGCCTTTCTTTTTTCAGGGTCGGCAAAGGCCTTGAATCCCGCATTTATAAAGACATTGAGAGTGCCTGGTTTTTTCTCCAGTATCTCCCCTATCTTCATGTCGGTCGTTATCTCAACTTCATCACCTCCTGTGCTTGTAGCCGGACCGGCAGCTGGCATCTCCGATGGCGCCGCTACCGCCTTTCTTTGGGTAAGCAAAAGTACGGGAATGATATTTACGGCAAAGAGTATGACCGCAAGGGTTGAAAACCCGGCGAACATCTCAAACATGCTGGCCGCGATTTTTTGATCAGGGTCTATATATCCATCGGCCAGATAAGAAAACATCATGCCTATTAGGCCGATATTTGCGACATAAAAATGGGTAGGCACTAAAGCGGGCCAATTGATAGTCTTTCCCATAAAACGCGGGAGTATGTGATAGGCAACGCCGAAAACCATCATAGCCATAAAGCCGAAGAGGTTGAGATGTATATGTATGAACCTGTAGGCGGGATCGAGTAAATGACTCGCCATCATAGTTCCCATAGTGGTTCCTATGAGAAGGTAGGTAATGCTTGCAATCATAAACATGCGGGGGTACTTATCCATCAGTTGTTCTCCTTAATTTGATTATTGTTTTCTTCTTTTTTTCTTGTAAAGATCCTTGCCCCTATTATGCCAAGTTCATATAAAAGCATAAGAGGAAAGGCCATCATTATCTGGGTCACTATATCGGGAGGCGTAAGCAGCGCCGCCACGATAAATGCTCCCACGAGCACATATTTTCTGTTCCTGGTCAGCATAGTTACATTAACAATGCCGAGTTTTGCCAGAAATATTATAACTATCGGCAGCTCGAAGGCCATTCCAAAGGCTATCAACAGTTTAGTTGCAAATGTTAAAAACTCCTTCATCGAAGGCAGAGCCCTTATATCTGCCGTATTGAAACTCATAAAAAATTCAAATGCAAAGGGGAATACCATGAAATAACCAAACGAAGCTCCGCCCAGGAAAAAAAGGGCCGAAAAAATGGTAAAAGGAAGCACATGCTTTTTTTCGTGGCTGTAAAGACCGGGAGAAACAAATGCCCATCCCTGATAAAATATAACAGGGCTTGAAAGCATGAAACCGACAAGAAAGGCAACCTTTAGATAGGTAAAGAAACCTTCCGTCAGTCCCGTAAATATCATGGAACTCTGGTCCGGCATGACCCCTTTAAGAGGCAGCATGAGTATTTCAAATAACTCCTTTGAAAAGGCATAGGATACTAAAAATCCCACGAGGATGGCCCAGCAAGATGTTATAAGCCTTTTTCTTAGCTCTTCAAGGTGTGCCGTCAGAGGTGCGGAATCGTCTCTTTCCTGCTCCTTTGTTTCCGGTGAAGGGTCGCTCACCTCAGTGGCCTCCGCCTTCCATCATAAGGATAGCATGAGGTATCTGATCAAGGACCGCCTCCAGAGACTCTGTCGCACCTTTTTTACTTCCCGGCAGGTTGATTATTATGGTTTTTCCTCTTATACCGCTTACGCCTCTTGAAAGGCAGGCCCTTCCGGTTTTTTTTAGTCCCTCCATCCTTATAAGCTCTGAAAGCCCCGGCATATTCCTTTCTAAAACCTCTTTTGTGGCCTCGGGCGTTAAGTCTCTCGGCCCCGGACCTGTGCCGCCGGTAGTAACTATTAAATCTACACCCTCACCAGACCATAAAATAAGGGTATCACTTATATTTTTTTTATCGTCTTTTATTACAGCATACTTTACAATTTCAAAATCAGCAGCTTCAAGCATATCCTTGAGAGCCCTGCCGCTTTCATCTTCCGACTCATTCCTGCTGTCTGAAAGTGTCAATACGGCAGCACTTAATTTTCTTTTCTTTCCCATAAAAAGACAAACCCTTTTTTAGTCCTTATCGCTTTTACCGGTCTCTTCTTCTTTCTTAACATCCGCTTCAATCTCGTTTACACTTCCCTTAAAACCTTTTATCGCCTTGCCAAGACCTGAACCAATCTCGGGGAGCTTACCAGCTCCAAAAACTACAAGTATAATTACTAGTATTATTATAAGTTCCGGCATCCCTAATCCAAACATCTTTTCCTCCTTAAATTAGCTTTGTTGTGAGCCATTAAACATATATAAATATAAACTTATAGAGCTTTAATTGTGTCACAAGGGACAGCCCTATAATTTACAGCAGATTTAATGTTGAATCAAGAAAATAGAACTTTTTAGGCTTTTAATTGCCAATTACAGAGCTTTAAGAATGACAGTTACATTGATTGAATTCTTTATGTTGATAAAATGTGATTTAGTGATTTATATATACTTGAAGAATATGTGGATTGCCGTTTTTTCGATTTATAAACAATTTAGTCCTTCCGGCCTGCACAACCTTTCATTAAAAATAATATCTTTTATTATAGTAATTTAAGCAGCTTTTTAACGTTTACACAGGACTTACTATTACTACTATATTTTTATATTATATATCTTATTTAAAAAGAAAACGTTAACAGTTGTTTTTTACTCTTTCAAGAGCCCTTTAAGTTCACTCATAAATTCACTTATATCCTTAAAAGAACGATAAACAGATGCAAACCTTACATAAGCAACCTCGTCAAGGTCTTTAAGAGCTAACATAACCTTTTCTCCAAGTAGATCGCATTTAATCTCTTTCGCTTCAAGTTCATACAGCGATAATTCTATCTTATCAACTGTAGAGTTCATGGTATCCATACTGATAGGTCTTTTTTCACAAGCCTTTTTTATACCCGATAAAATCTTGTCTCTATCAAAGGGCTCTCTTCTTCCATCCTTTTTTACAACCATAGGAAGTATATCTTCAATCCTTTCATATGTTGTAAATCGCATCTTGCAACTCTGGCATTCCCTTCTTCTTCTTATCTCAAGACCTTCTTTAGTAAGCCTTGAATCTATTACCTTGTTTTCCATATCGCTGCAAAATGGACATTTCATATATGAAGCCTTTCTATTTTTATTCCTGATTCGGATATCATGGCGCCTGCAAGATCATCCATATAACCATCTTTATATATGATTTTTATTATGCCGGCATTTATTATCATTTTTGAGCAGATAGAACAGGGAAGGTTTGTACAGTAAAGAGTGGAGCCTTTTATAGCTGTGCCATGATATGCGGCCTGTATGATAGCATTTTGTTCTGCATGAAGCCCGCGGCAGAGCTCGTGTCTTTCTCCCGACGGGACATTAAGTTTTTCTCTAAGGCAGCCTGTAACTTCGCAGTGCGTAATACCCGAAGGAGCGCCGTTATAGCCGGAAGATAATATATTTCTATCCTTAACTATAAGGGCGCCAACTTGTCTTCTGAGACAGGTAGACCTCTTTGAAACCAAAGAGGCAATATCCATAAAATATGAATCCCAGTCAGGTCGTTTATTTAATTGCAGGCTTCCAGTATTTCCTTGTAAATCGGGAATTTCTTGCAAAGTTCTTTTACCTCTTCCTTAATTTTATCCTGAAGGGATATGTTTTCTACATCGCTTAATATGGCGTCTATAAAACCGGCTATTATATCCATCTCGTCGGTCTTTAAGCCCCTTGATGTAACGGCAGGAGTACCAATTCTTATTCCGCTCGTTATAAAGGGGCTTTGCGTGTCAAAAGGGATACCGTTTTTATTTACGGTAATTCCAGCTCTATCAAGGGCTTCTTCGGTTACTTTTCCGGTTAGACCTTTATTTGTAAGGTCAACGAGCATGAGGTGATTATCCGTCCCTCCTGATACTATCCTGTACCCTTTATCTTTAAGTGCTGATGCAAGGTGGGATGCGTTTTTAATTACCTGTTTTTGATATTCCTTAAATTCCGGGCTTATAGCTTCTTTAAAGGCTACCGCCTTTGCTGCAATAACGTGCATAAGCGGACCTCCCTGAATACCCGGGAATATCCTGCTATTTATAACCTTAGCAAATTCCTCCTTGCACATTATCATCCCGCCTCTTGGTCCCCTGAGGGTTTTATGAGTTGTTGTTGTTACAAATTCTGCATAAGGGACCGGGTTTGGATGTAGCCCTGTGGCGACGAGGCCTGCGATGTGAGCGATATCTACCATAACGTAAGCACCAACCCTGTCTGCTATCTCTCTGAACCGTTTAAAGTCCAATATTCTTGGATATGCGCTTGCGCCCACTACTATCATTTTAGGTTTATGTTCAAGGGCAAGAGCTTCAACCTCATCATAGTCTATATATTCTGTTTCCCTGTTTACGCCATAAGGAACAACATTATAAAGTTTACCTGAAAAATTTACGGAGCTTCCATGAGTCAGATGTCCGCCATGGGCCAGGTTCATGCCGAGTATCGTATCTCCAGGTTCAAGTACCGCAAAATAGACGCCCATGTTTGCCTGTGAGCCTGAATGAGGTTGTACATTTACATGTTCTGCTCCGAATATCTTCTTTGCCCTCTCAATAGCCAGGTTTTCCGCTATATCTACAAATTCGCAACCGCCGTAATATCTTTTACCAGGGTATCCTTCTGCATATTTATTAGTAAGAAGGCTGCCCTGAGCTTCAAGTACTCTTTCACTTACGATATTTTCCGAAGCTATCATTTCAAGCTGATATTCCTGTCTTTTCGTTTCAAGGCACATAGCCTCATATAATTCTGTATCGAAATCTTTTATCTGTGACATTGATTAAACCTTTCCTTTTGAGTTATTTTTTAAAATTAATGATTATAGTTTATAGAGGTCTTCTTTTCAATAAGTATACTTAATATTAGATTGAAGGGATTAGATCCAGGTATGAATCAACGGAGCGCGAATCTAGTATAAAGCTATCTTTTTGTATCCTTCCTATTATTGAAGGGTCATTCTTTCTGAACATTTTAGCAAGAGATGAGGGAGAAAGGGTAAGATGCTTAATAATGACTAAAGTAGTTGGAATCTTCTGACCTGGCAGAGAACCGCTGCCGGGCTCGGAAAAACCTTTTTCAAGGCTTATTATAGCTCTTTCTTTAAATATCTGTTTTAGAGAATGGGCCGCTTTTTCAGCAATAGAACTGACCTCATCTTCCGATCTGGTCATATGCCTTATGGAAGGAATATTTTCTTTTAAGGTTTCTTTGTTCATATATAGCAGCAATAAGGCCTCAAGGGCTGCTATTGTGATTTTGTCTACCCTCAGCGCCCTTTTTAAGGGGTTCCTGTTTATTTTTTTTATAATCTCTTTTTTACCGGCTATTATGCCGCATTGAGGTCCTCCCAAAAGTTTGTCACCGCTAAAAGTTACTACATCTGCACCCATTATAAGGCTGTCTTTAATAAGCGGCTCTCCCGGGATTCCATAGATAGAAAGATTAATCATAGCTCCGCTTCCCAGATCTTCAATAAGCGGTATGGAAAGGGTTGAAAGATCTTTTAGTGAAGTGGTTTCAGTAAAGCCTTCTATTTTGTAATTGCTTGTGTGAACCTTAAGCAGGGCGCCTGTCTTATTAGTAATTGCATTTTTATAATCAGACAGGCGGGTTCTGTTTGTTGTGCCCACCTCTATCATTTTACAAACGGAGGATTTTATTATATCGGGTATACGAAAGGTTCCGCCAATTTCTACAAGTTCTCCCCTTGAGACAATAACCTCCTTTTTTTTAGCAAGTGAGTTTAATGTAATAAGCACGGCTGCTGCATTGTTATTTACAACAGTTGCGGCCTCGGCCCCTGTTAGGCGGCATATAAGTTTTTCTATATGGGAATCTCTTTCTCCCCGCTTGCCGCTTTCTATATTATATTCAAGATTTACAGCTCCTGATGCCGCAAGATTAATAGCCTTTAAAGCGCTATGGGGAAGTATGGATCTTCCAAGGTTGGTATGTATGATTGTACCGCTTGCGTTTATTACTCTCTTTAATGATGGAGCATCTTCCTTTTTTATAATTTTTTTTATTTCACCAGCTATAGTTTCAATAGATAGATCAACAGGTTTTTCTTTATTTATGAGAATGCGGCAGAAGGCAAGAAAATCTCTTATAGTAAGAGCTACCCTTTCTCTTGAGTAAGCTTTAATTATCGGTTTAAACAGGGGATGTAAAAGAATTTTTTCAACTGAAGGGATATCCTTCATTTTCGCTTTAACAGGCATTTTGATTATTTAACTATCTACGATGCCAACCATTTTCTGTAGGCGTTTAATTCCTTTTTTTCACCAATTACCCAGGCGATCAGCATTCCTAATAATATACCTGCAACGATATGTACTATAGGCATGAAACTGAAGAAATCCGTTATTACCCCTATATAAAAATAAAAGTAATCAAATACACATCCTACTAAAAGGCCTATTGTAGCGCCTGTCATAATATGTTTTTTTATATTTACCTTATCTGTAAATTCCTCTCTCAATTGACCGCCGCAATGTGGGCATTTGTTTAGTTCTGAACTCATTAATCTTCTCCCTTTATTTATCCTTTAAGGCGTGTTTTATTACATCTTCAATTGTCTCAACAAATATTACATTCATTTCTTCCTCTATTGTTTTAGGAAGATCAGCCATGTCGACTTTGTTTTTTTCAGGCAGTATAACCGTATTCACCCCTGCCCTTCTAGCAGCCAGAAGCTTTTCCTTAACCCCCCCGATCGGTCTTACCTTGCCGCTAAGCACTATTTCACCGGTCATTGCAATATTTCTTCTGGCCGGTCTTCCCGTAAGGAGGGATATAAGTGCCGTCGTTATCGTTATGCCGGCAGAAGGTCCGTCTTTAGGTATAGCGCCTAGAGGGACATGAATATGTATATCGTATTTATCGTAAAAAACCTCATCAATTCCGAGTCTTTTAGCATTGCTTCTTACATAGCTAAGGGCAGCCTGGGCCGATTCCTGCATTACATCTCCCAGCGACCCGGTAAGGATTAAGCCTTTTTTGCCTTTCATCTTAAGGGCTTCCACGAAAATTATAACGCCGCCCGACGATGTCCAGGCAAGACCTGTAGCCACCCCTACCCTGTCTTCTTCCTCCGCCACTTCGTAGTAATATTTTCGAGGCCCCAGAAGATCTTCTATACATTTTTCATCTATAAGGGAGCGCTTTTTTTTATCCTGCGTAATTTCCCTTGCAATCTTTCTGAAAATAGAAGCGATCTCCCTTTCCAGATTTCTAAGACCTGCCTCCCTGGTATACTCTTTAATTATTTTAAATACCGCAGCCGAGGTAAATTCAAGTGTTTGATCTTCGAGACCGTTTTCACTCTTTTGTTTTGGTATGAGATATTTGAAGGCGATATTTTCTTTTTCCTCTTCAGAATATCCTGAAAGAGTTATCACCTCCATACGATCTTTTAGTGCGGGAGGGATGGGGTCTATTATGTTGGCTGTTGTTATAAACATGACCTTTGTGAGATCAAATGGCAGGTCGAGATAGTGATCTGTGAATGAAAAATTTTGTTCAGGATCTAGCACCTCAAGCAGTGCGGATGCCGGATCTCCCCTGAAATCCTGACCCAGTTTATCTATTTCATCCAGCATAAAGACAGGGTTGTTGTATCCGCATCTTCTTATTTCCTGTATTATCCTGCCGGGAAGTGCGCCCACATAGGTTCTTCTGTGACCCCTTATCTCGGCCTCATCTCTCATGCCGCCAAGAGATATCCTTATAAATTCCCTTCCAAGCGCTCTTGCTATAGATTTGCCAAGTGAGGTCTTACCTGTTCCGGGAGGACCAACAAGACAAAGTATGGGCCCCTTCATGTCATCCTTGAGTTTTCTTACAGCCAGATACTCCAGTATTCTTTCCTTGATTTTTTCCAGATCGTAGTGATCTTCGTTCAGCACCTCTTCCGCCCTGTTAATATCCAGATTGTCTTCTGTAGATTTGGTCCATGGTATATTAATAAGATAATCGAGGTAAGTACGCGCAACTGTATATTCAGCCGAAGCCGGATTCATCTTTTCCAGTCGTTCAAGCTCCTTGGTTGCCGCGTCATATATCTCTTCCGGCATGCCTGCCTTCTCTATTTTTTCTCTGAGTTCGTTTACATCCGAAACATGGGGGTCTTCCTCGCCCAGTTCTTTCTGTATAGCCTTCATCTGTTGCTTAAGGAGATATTCTTTCTGGTTTTTGCCCATCTCTTTAGCTACATCGATCTGCACCTTGTTTTTTAATTGAAGGTTTTTTATATCTTCATTGAGATGCATAAAGGCCTTTTTTATTCTTTCCAGAGGGTCAAATGTCTCCAGTATATTCTGGGAATCTTCAACGCTCAGAGGTAGATAGACGGCTATAAGGTCGGCGAGCCTTGCCGGGTTGTCTATTTTCTCTATCATGCTCATAACGTCTTCCGGCAGGGGCCTTCCCAGGGTCAGGGCAAGCTTGAACATGGCATTTACTGATTGAACAAGGGCATCAAGGACAAGGCTTTTTTCCTGGAATTCAAGCACATTTTCCACTGAAGCAATAAGGAACGGTTCGGTCTGTGTGAACGATTTTATCTTCACGCGTGAAATCCCCTCTACCAGTATCTTGATTCCGCCCTCTGGCAGGTTGACCTGTTGTTTGATCAGGGCAAAGGTGCCGACAGAATAGAGATCTTCTTCCGAGGGGTCTTCCTTTTCGGGGATTTTTTGGGCAACCAGGACGATCATATGATCGTCCATCATAGACTGGTTTATTGCTTTTACGGTTTTACTGTCCGTAAAAAAAAGAGGTATAACCATAAATGGAAACACAACAAGATCCTTTACAGGGACCAAGATCAGTGTTTCGGGAATATTAGGAGGTCTTTCTGTATGAATATCTTCTTTATCGCTCAAGATACAACTCCTTATACAATAGTTGAATTTCTTACATCTGTAGTTTAGTTCTACCGAAAGCCATTAGTCAAATATTATAATTCTTTGAATCTGTAAAAGAAAATGTTCCACGTGGAACATTATTCTTTTACGTAGACTATGAGCTTCCTTTTTATCCCGGATAGCGGCAAGGTATATGGAAAGGATTCAGGCTCTCTGTAGCCGTTTAACCTGATTAACGCTTCGCCCTCAGACTTCATACAGATAAGCCTTCCATTTTTTTTAAGATGCGGCGCCGCCCATATTCCCAGTTTGTCGGCAGTCGCTACAGCTTTTGAAACTGCAAAATCAAAAAATAATTTATTAAGACCGGGCGCCCCAGCTTCACCATACTTCACATTGGCCGCCACTGTTTTATCTAGGGAAAGGGCCCTTATGACGTTCCGCATAAAAAATACTTTTTTTTCAATTGAGTCACTGAGGGTGACGATGATCGATCTGTTGATTATTTTTATAGGTATACCGGGGAAGCCGCCACCCGATCCTATATCCAGTAAAGTTATATCTTCATTGCCGGTCCCTTCCATTATCTTCAAGGGCGCCATTGAGTCTAAAAAAAGCTCCTCCACCAGTTTCTCTTTATTATTTAAAAGGGCCGTAAGGTTTATCTTTTTACCCCATTTGTTTATTTCGTCGTAAAAGGTTATGAAGTCGGATATCTGTTCTTCCGATATTTCTGTTTCGAGCCCATCGGCTCCCTTCCTGATAAGATCTTTCAAGCTATATTTTTCCCATCTTCTTAAGAACTATCATCAATATGGAAATCGAGGCAGGCGTTATTCCGGGAATTCTTGAGGCCTGGCCAAGTGAATATGGTCTCGCTTCGCTCAGCTTTTCCGAGACTTCAATTGATAGGCCCGGCATTTCTTTATAATTTATATCAGCCGGCAAAACCAATTCTTCATTCCTTTTGAAACGCTCAAGCTCTTCCAGTTGACGCTTAATATAGCCGTCATATTTGGCATGGATCTCTATCTGTTCAAGCACGTCTCTGGAGATCTCAAGGGCGGAGATGGCCCCTTCATTTGCCAAATCCTTATAGTTTATTTCAGGTCTTCTTAGAAGGTCAAAAATGCTTGTAGATTCTTTCAGCTTATTACATCCCAACCGGATAAGGGCGGCCTCTTCCATACTCTCTGACTTGATCAGGGTTTTTTTCGCCTTTTCCAGTTCAGAGTCAATGTCGTTTTTTTTCTTTGTAAACCGTGCATACCGCTCATCTGAGACGAGGCCGATCTTTCTTCCTCTTTCGGTAAGCCTGAGATCCGCGTTATCTTCCCTTAGCAGCAGGCGATATTCAGCTCTTGAGGTAAACATCCTGTATGGTTCGCTTGTTCCCTTGGTTATGAGGTCGTCTATGAGGACGCCGATATACCCCTCCGATCTATCAATGATGAAGGAGCTTTCCTTTTTTATCTTCAGCGCCGCGTTTATGCCCGCAACAAGCCCCTGAGACGCCGCCTCCTCATATCCGGAGGTGCCGTTTATCTGTCCGGCAAGATATAAACCTTCAAACCTTTTTAGTTCCAGGGTGGGCGACAGCTCGGCAGGGTCGACATAATCGTACTCAATGGCATAGCCGGGCCTCATTATCTCCACATTTTCCAGACCCTGTATGCTTCGAAGCATCTTCAACTGGACATCTTCCGGAAGTGATGTTGACAGGCCGTTTGGATATATCTCAGTAGTGTCGTAACCCTCAGGCTCTAAAAAAATCTGGTGCCTCTCCTTGTCGGGGAAGCGCACGATTTTGTCCTCTATGGAGGGGCAGTACCTCGGCCCTATTCCTTCGATCACCCCTCCGTAAAGTGGCGATCCATCGAGGTTGTCTTTGATTATTTTATGAGTTGTACTGTTGGTGTAGGTGATGTGACAGGGTATCTGCCTTTGCATGATTCTATCGGTCATGAAAGAGAATGGAAAGGGTTCGCTGTCGGCATCCTGGGCTTCCAATATGCCGAAGTTAATCGTCTTTGCATCAAGCCTCGGATTGGTTCCGGTTTTCATCCTCCCCATGGTCAAACCCAGTTCCTTAAGGTGAAGAGATAGGGATGTTGACGCCGGGTCTCCTGCCCTGCCCGCCGGAAAATTAGTCATACCGATATGTATAAGCCCCTTGAGGAAGGTTCCTGTAGTTATTATAACCGCCCCTCCCTTGTAAGTCACTCCCTGCCTTGTTATAATGCCTGAAATACGACCCTTCTCTTCAACGAGACGATCAACCATTCCTGTCTTTATGTCAAGAAGAGGCGTAAGCTCCATCACTTTTTTCATTCGCAGACGATAAAGCTGGCGATCGGCCTGCGCCCTGGAAGATCTTACGGCCGGCCCCTTTCTTGTGTTTAGGCGCCTGAACTGGATGCCTGTGGCATCGATATTGAGGCCCATCTCGCCACCGATAGCATCTATCTCCTTCACGAGATGTCCTTTGGCAAGACCCCCTATGGCAGGGTTGCAGGACATGAGACCGATGGTGTCCAGGTTTATTGTCATCACCAAAACAGCGCAGCCCATTCTTGCCGCCGCGAGGGCCGCTTCGCAACCGGCGTGCCCAGCCCCAACAACTATGACATCATATTTTTTTTCATATTCCATAATTTATACCAGATAGATTTTCGTTCACTCCGGGCCAAAAAACAAGAGGAGATGCATGCGGGATGTTCCACGTGGAACATCCCGCCTCTTGATATTTCGGCGCCTCACAAAAAACGCCAAAAACAGTCTGAAAACGACCGCCACATTTCCCCGTTATTGAGAGATCTTGGTCTGCCCCATACAGGGAGCTGCCTTTTGACTTTGTGTGCAAACAGGGCCGGATTTGGCTCTATGAGAGACTTCCCGCCTGTCCGCTACTTGCCGATGCAAAAATCGCTGAATATTTTATCAAGGACATCGTCAGGGGTAGTTTCGCCCGCAACTTCAGCAATATTATTTAGCGCCTCTTTAATATCTATCGCAATAAGTTCAAGGGGCAGGTTTTTATTAATCCCGTTAATTGATCTTTCAAGAGATTTGCGTGCAAACTCGAGAGAAACCTTGTGCCTCTTTCTTGAAATTATTACAGAGGGTAATCTGTCCGCCTTGTGCTTCATCACCGAATTAAATATGGCATCTTTTAACTCTTCAAGCCCCTTACCCGCCTTAAGTGAAATAGAAAGTGCATCATCTCCTGGAAGAGAGCTTTTTATTTCATTTGCGCGCTCATCGGATATGATATCTATCTTGTTGATGATAAAGAGAGATTTGCGCCCGGTGACGCTTTCTATCACTTTAAAATCATCCGCATTAAGGCCTCTTTCATCCATCATATAGAGTATCAGATCGGCTTCATTGAGTTTATCCCTGGCCTTCTTAATTCCCTCTTTTTCTACAATATCTTCCGTTTCCCTTATTCCCGCAGTATCTATAAGGTTGATCGGTATACCCTTCAGGTTTATCACCTCTTCAATGGTATCCCTCGTCGTTCCGGGAATGGATGTGACTATGGCCCTCTTTTCCATAAGAAGGGCATTAAGGAGGCTTGATTTTCCCACATTTGGCCGCCCTGCAATAACAACATGTATCCCTTCTCTAAGCACTCTGCCCTCTTCATAGGTGGACAGAAGCTTATCTATGAAGGATATGGATGAGTTGATATCCTTGTCCATACCTGCCAAGGCATTGGGATCAAGCTCTTCTTCGGGAAAGTCGATATATGCTTCAAGGATGGCCAGGGCGTGAATTAATCGCCCCCTCATGAGGGCAAGTTCATCTTTAAGGCCGCCTTTAAGTTGAACCTGGGCAAGCCTAAGACCCCTTTCGGTCTTTGCCCTGATAACGTCGATTATGGCCTCGGCCTGGGAGAGGTCAATTCTGCCATTTAAGAAGGCGCGCTTGGTGAATTCTCCCGGTTCAGCTTGTCTTATGGCGTTGCGCATGAGAAGTTCCATGGTTCTTTGCAGGACTACGGTGCCACCGTGACAGTGCAGTTCAACCACGTCTTCACGGGTGAAGGAGTTGGGCGACTTCATGAAAGTCATGAGGCATTCATCTACGATGTCGCCATCGGCGGGATCCCTGATCTCTCCGAGATAAAGCCTGTGCGAATCAAAATCTTTTTGCGGATATTTGGGGTGGAAAATGTTTTGTGCCAGGGAAAGGGCCTTGCCGCCGCTGATCCTGATGATGCCGATACCGCCCTCACCTGCCGGCGTGGATATGGCGGCTATGGTATCTTCCCGGCTATGTAGTTGCTCGGCCCCCACCATTATTATTTAGGCTATATCTGGGTGTCCGGGTAGACTATGACTCTCTTTTCATCACCGGAGCCGCGGCTCTCGGTCTTTAAACCCTCTTCTTTGATCGTCATATGAATTATCCTTCTCTCGCTTGCTGGCATAGGCGGGAAGGAGTAGGTTTTCTTTTCCGCCTTAACGGTATGGGCCGCCCTGCATGCCATAGACTCAAGCTTTGCTCTTCTTCTTGCCCTGTATTCGGCGCAATCAATGACCACTCTTTTACCCCTTGGCGACGATGCAGAATCTATAACCTTATTGACTAAATATTGATATGCCTCAAGGTTCTTGCCTCTTCGCCCGATAAAAAGAGATTCATCTTTTTCCTCAAGGCTGACGTTGATAATTATTTCATCGATATTCTCGGATACCTCGATCTCGCCTTCAAGCCCCGACAGGTGAATGAGGGTTTTTATTGAATCGGAGGCGGTTTTAATCATATCCGTTCCACCGGTTCCAGTTGCAGCGCCTCCGGTTTTTGGCTCAACGCTGATGCAAATCTTTTTCCCCCAAGTGAGTCCTAAAATACCTTTTTCCTTAGTATCCACAACATCAATCTTGAGATCTTCTCTGCTGGTATTAAGTTCTTTTTCCGCCTTGATAATCGCTTCATCCAGCGTCTTTGCTTCAAAATTATAAACAGTCATAAAATAACCTCTAGGTTTTCTTTATAATGTAATATTGCTGCGTAATAGAAAGAACATTGTTAACTATCCAGTAAAGTACGAGGCCGGATGGAAGGTTCATAAACATGAAGGTGAATATTACGGGCATCATCATCATCACCTTTTGCTGTGTAGGATCGGGCGCACTTGGAGATAGTTTTTGCTGCAGGAACATGGTTGCCCCCATAATGAGAGGGGTTATGTAGTATGGATCTTTAATGGACATGTCGGTAATCCAAAAGTGAAAAGGAGCGTGCCTCAGTTCGATTGCGTTCATGAGAACGTTGTATAAGGCTATAAATACCGGTATCTGGACTATCATGGGAAGGCAGCCGGACAGAGGGTTGACGCGATTCTTTTTGTAAAGCTCCATCACCTCTCGGCTCATCCTTTCTTTATCATTTTTGTACTTTTCACGTAGCTCGGCCATGATGGGTTGGAGCTTTTGCATCTCCTTCATTGACTTGTAGCTCTTATTGGCCAGAGGGAAAAAGACGATCTTGATCATCAGGGTAAGAAGGATGATCGCATATCCATAGTTTCCGGTGAAGGAGTAGATGAGTTTGAGAAACCTCAGAAGGGGCTCGGCGATGGCGTGAAACCAGCCAAGGTTAATAGTTCCTTCAAGTCCGGCCCCTACATCCTTCAATAGATAGATATCCTTGGGTCCGGAATAAAAGGTGGAGCTGAATGTTGCGCCTTCACCGGGAGAGAGGGAAATATCAGGGTAGACCAATGCCGATGCGATAAGATCGCCATGTAGTTTTTTTGCAACAATCTTCTTCACAGAACTTTCTTCAGGGATGATGGCGCTCAGGAAGTATTGTTCTTCCTGGGCAAACCAGAGAGGCTTGCCTTCAATAGAGAACTCTTCATCCTTGATATCTTCAAAGGTCTTTTTTTCGATCTCATCGCCTATTTTGGTTGATATGCCGATGAAGGTACGCATATCCCCCTCGACGGTTGCTTGCTCGTACAGGTTTATAGCAAGGTCACCCTCAAGAGCCTCTGCTGAGTTGTTTTTTATGGATACAGCCATCTTCATTTGATAGCTGCCCGGGTCAAGAATATAGCTTTTTTCAATGGTCACTCCCTCGGGAGATGTCCAGCTGAAACGGGGGCTGCTCTCTGTACTGTCAGTTACATCAAAGACCGTATCGGGGCCGATATTAAGAGTAGCCGCCGAGAAGGAAAGGCTGAGGGGAAGGGGGTCTCCCTTTGAAATATTTACTCTATCAAGGGGGAGTGATTCTTTGGCCAGTTCTGCTCGGTAGTCGTTAAGAGCGATGCTCTCGACACCACCTCCTCCGAGGCTGGAAAATGTAACATGTGTTTTTTTGCCGCTGAATGTTATCTTTTTGGCCTCAATAGTTCCGACGTTCTGTTTTTTTGGAGCCGCCGTCGCGGCAGGGCTTGAGACACTGCTTGCTGTTGCGGTCTTCTCCAGTGAGAGAGATTTGCCGACTGCGGTTTCACCGACTGAAGATATGGTTTCACCCTGCTTATAGGCGATCTGGTTTGGCTCTTCGGCGGACGGCACAAAATATGACTGATAGCCATAAAGCACTAAAAAAGATAAAACGACAGCAAGAACGGCATTCTTATCCAATTGGTATTTCTCCTTTAAAATTAAGCGCCCGAACTAGGCAGGCGGATCATAGCCACCCGGATGAAAGGGGTGGCACTTTGATATCCTGATTATTGATGGTAACAGCCCTTTCAGGCCTTTTCTTTCAAGGCAGGTAAGGGCATATCTGGAGCAGCTGGGCTCAAAGCGGCATGAAGGTGGAAACAGGGGAGATATGGCGTACCTGTAAAGTCTTATAAGAGCTTTTAAGAGAAAGGTCATTAAGCGTTTTCCACTCGAAATGATTGAATCAGCCCTCTTCTGCCAAATACGAGCATCAATTCATCACTAAGTTCTTTATAGGTTAGATGGCAGGAATTTCGACCAGCTATAAATACCATATCTGCAGGGAAAAAGAGTTCGTGGTTTAGCCTGAAAAACTCACGAATCAACCTCTTAACCCTGTTTCTGTATACGGCGTTGCCTACCTTCTTAGATGCCGTAATGCCGACTCTGCAAGCGCCTTCACTTTTTGCTTTATACATGACAATAAAGTGGTTGCTCCGGATTTTTATACCATCGGCGCCGATTTTTAAATACTCGTCCCTTTTAAGTATCTTTTGACACTTTTTTAAGGGGTAAGGCGGCATGCTCGCTTATTTAGAAGGAGTTTGAACGGAAAGCCTTTTTCTACCCTTAGCCCTTCTTCTTTTTATTACCAGCTTTCCTGCCTTTGTGCTCATTCTCTTAAGAAAGCCGTGAGTTCTTAGTCTGCTTAAATTGCTTGGTTGGTATGTTCTTTTCATTGTTCTATAGTCCTTTAAATACGAATTTATTAGTAAACGTTAGATTATAAGGCAAGTAGGGGTGTTTGTGTCAAGCCTTTTCGGCAAGCCCTTTGCGCTATCTTCGAGCCGGGCCTTTAATTTTTAATAATTTGATTGGAAATATGAAAAGATTTACCGGGGAACATTTCCGCTTCGACATTGTTTTGACGAAGTAATGATTTGGCGGGATGGCGCAAAAAAAGGACCACCCTCTTGGGAAGGGTGGTCGAAAGAAGGAAGGGTTTAGTTTGTTGTTATATCTGCAATAGTGTAGCGACTATTGAAGGTTCTATGAACAGAACTAGATCCCTTTGTCGAATTAGTATTGCAGGAAGCATGCCAAGATCTCGAATGCGGAAAAGAAGTAGGGCGGCAGCTGGTTTGCGGCGACCTTTAGTTAATGCAGCGCGGATTTCCTCCTTAAATGCCTGCGGTTTTGTTTCTTAATTGAAACCCCGGGGCAGCGAAAGATAAGAATATAGGCTTAATAATGACTAATTAAGGGGGTGATTGAGCCGAGTTGCACGTTTGAAACATGTTTCAAATACGCAACATGAGGAGCGGTTTTATCAGTCCGGTTTGCTTTTATAGAGTCCGTGCATAATCTCCTCCATCGTTTCCATTTAGTCTCCTCGACTGTTTCCAGCAAATCCGCTCTTTGTTTCCAGCAGTTTTTTAA
>JAVVFD010000042.1:0-17441 GCA_032250935.1 bacterium | reverse complement strand
GCATCAACGGCAACTTCGATATTCATATCGTTTCAGTCAATATCGCATAATGCCACAACTTTTGAACGTTACCAATATATTTATAACTTTAGTTGGCCTTATTTGCCCTCTTAAGTCATAAAAGGGAGATTCCACATGGACAAAGGTGAAACACTAGTCAGCCTTAACAGCGACACTATACTTAACGGTATAACTGACGGCGTCGTGGTCATGAGCCTTGATCGAAAAGTGCTCTTTATGAACCGGGCGGCCCGCGAAATACTCGGCCGGACCGGAGACGAAGAGGTCTGCGGTGAAAGCTGCCAGGAGGTCGTGGGGCATTCGTCATGTTCACTGGGATGCCTCATAACGCAAACGGTGAAAACGGGGGAGCATATCTATAACTATGAGGCGGCCTTCGGACGGGGCGGCAAAGAGATTACCTTGAGCATCAATACCGCTACCATAAAAGACAGCGACGGGAAGGTCATAGGCGGTGTCGAGATATTCAGGGATGTCTCCCTCATTAAAGAGCTTAAAAGCGAGCTTAAGGAGAGATACTCCCTAAGGAACGTTGTCGGCAAAAACTACAAGATGCACGAAATATACGAGCTATTGCAGGAGCTTGCCCCCACATCGTCTACGGTCCTCATAGAAGGAGAGTCAGGGACCGGAAAGGAGCTTATAGCCAACGCAGTGCATCACAACTCTCCGCGAAGCGGGAGGCCATTCATAAAATTGAACTGCGCGGCCCTGGCGGAAGGACTTATAGAGAGCGAGCTTTTCGGCCATGCCAAAGGCTCCTTTACCGGGGCCATTGCCGAAAAGGCAGGCCGATTCGAACTTGCCGACAAGGGGACTCTCTTCCTTGACGAGATAGGCGAAATCAATATGCAGACCCAGGTAAAACTCCTGCGAGTCCTTCAGGACGGGGAGTTTGAAAAAGTAGGTGGAACCAGGTCAATTAAAGTGGATGTAAGACTTATAGCCGCCACAAACAAGGACCTGAAAGAGGCCGTAAAACGTGGTGAATTCAGGGAAGACCTCTATTACAGGTTGAAGGTCATACCGATCCACCTGCCTGCCTTGAGGGAGCGCAAGGACGACATACCTCTCCTGGTGAAGCATTTCATAGCCAAGTTCAATAAAGAGATGGATATGGAGATTACCAACCTCTCTCCAAGAACAATGGAGCTTCTTATGCATTACAACTATCCCGGCAATATCAGAGAGCTTGAACATATAATGGAGCATGCCTTTGTAAGGTGCCGCGGCAATACCATACACCCTGAGCACCTGCCTGAAGAGCTGAGGCGCACCGACCTTATAGAGAAGGTCATGGAAGAGGAAGATCCCCTGAGGGGCCTGGAAAGAGAGACCATCCTCAGGACCTTAAATGAGACAGACTGGAAGCTTCAGGCCTCGGCCAAACGCCTTAAGATAGGAAGGACTACACTCTGGCGCAAGATGAAAGAGTTTGGAATTGAGAAAAGATGATGGGGCAGAAGATCATTGAACATGGTCCGCATCAGGTGCTACTATTGCTGCAAGGAAGATATCGTATAAATATTAAAGGGGAAGCATATTATGATTGAAGGGATGTTGATATTGATAGCCGCCCTCCTTGCGATTGTCCTGGCTTTACTGGCCCTGCTTTTCAGCAGGAAAGAGGGCAAAGACCAGCTCAAGGTAGACCACCTGACATCCCTTGAAAAAAGCGGGGAGAGGATGGAGAGGGGCCTCAAGGAAGAGATCGCCAGGATCAGGGAAGAGGCCGACTTAAAAGCACTTCAGGGGCGAGAAGAGATCAACAACTCACTAAAGAGGTTCGGCGATTCAATATCAACCCGCATGAACGAGATATCAGCCTCCCAGAAAAACCAGCTTGGCACCTTTTCAGACCAGCTGACCAAGCTCACCGGGAGCAACGAAGAGAGGCTGGACAAGATGAGAACTACCATAGAGGAGAGGATGCGCCTCCTGCAGGAAGATAATGCAAAAAAGCTCGACCAGATGAGGGCTACAGTAGACGAGAAGCTGCATGAAACACTTGAAAAGCGCCTCGGCCAGTCCTTCAAACTCGTTAGCGAAAGACTGGAGCTTGTCCATAAGGGACTGGGCGAAATGAGGTCTGTTGCATCCAGCGTGGGAGACCTTAAAAAAGTGCTGACAAATGTTAAATCGAGGGGGACATGGGGAGAGGTACAGCTCGGCAACCTGCTTGAGCAGCTGCTTACGTCGGAGCAGTATGCATCTAATGTAGCGACCAAGAAGGGGAGCAGGGAAAGGGTGGAGTTTGCCATCAGGCTTCCGGGCAAGGATGAAGGCGCCGGCGAGGTATGGCTTCCCATAGACGCAAAATTCCCGCAGGAAGATTATCAAAGGATGGTAGAGGCGCAGGATAATGGGGACAAGACGCTTGCCGAAGAGTCTGCCAGGCAGATCGAGATCAGGATAAAGCTGGAGGCCAGGAGCATAAAAGAAAAATATATCGACCCGCCAAACACCACAGATTTCGGCATCATGTTTATACCGATAGAGGGACTCTATGCGGAGATCCTCAGAAGACCCGGGCTCTGCGACACCCTCCAAAGGGAGCACAGGGTTATGGTGACGGGTCCGACGACGCTGGCGGCGCTCCTTAACTGCCTGCAGATGGGCTTCAGGACCATAGCGATAGAGAAACGTTCCAGCGAGGTATGGACCCTCCTCGGGGCGGTAAAGACGGAGTTCGGCAAGTTCGGCGACCTGCTTGAGAAAACACAGAAGAAACTGCACGAAGCTGGCAACAGCATTGAAACGGCGGCAAGAAAATCTCGCACCATTGAAAGAAAACTGAAGAACGTACAGGAACTTCCCTCAAAAGAGGAAGCGCCCATACTAGACGATTGATCTTTAAATAAACTACAAAAGGAAGAAAAATGCTGACGAAAATCAAGGACTTTTTCAACAACAACGTGTCTTTAAAGGGGCCAGGCGATTCTAAAATCAAGGGAAACCGAATAGAGGTTGCGGCATGCGCCCTGCTCCTTGAGATGGCAAGCATAGACAATGAGTTTTCCGAAGCCGAAAGAAAAGGGATAATATCGATACTTGAAAAAGAGTTCGGCCTTGCAGATAAAATGGCTGAGGAAGTCATGGAATTGGCGTCGCAGGGACTCAAGGAGAGCGTCGATGTATGGCAGTTCACCTCCCTTATTAATAAAAACTACTCTCCCGCTGAGAAGATACAGCTTATAGAGCTTGTCTGGAGAGTCATCTATGCCGACGGAAACCTGGACAAGCATGAAGATTACCTGGTAAAAAAACTATCCAGAATGCTTAACCTCCGCCATAAAGAGATGATAGACGCAAAGCTTAAGGTTCTGGGAAGAAGCAGGTAGGCAGCGCTACTTCATTCAAACCATGCTTATAGCTCTCTCCCGGAAGGGGCAGCCGGTTTGGTCGCCTCTATAATATAGTTAAAGACGGAATCATTCTCTACCCTGGCCACGGACTCTTACTTAACCTTAAACCTCAAAACTCAAACCCACAGCTATGGAACTACGCTATCTCGATATATTTTGCAGGGTCTACGAAAAAAAGAGCTTTTCAAGGGCCGCTGAATCCCTCTATCTTACGCAGCCGACTATTAGCGCCCACATAAAGTCACTGGAAGAAGAACTCGGCATAAAGGTTTTTGACAGGCTGGGCAGGCAGGTTTTACCAACAAAAGCGGGAGAGCTTCTATACAGCTATGCCAGGAAGATCGAAGGGCTTGGCAAGGAGGCCAAAGAGGCGATTGCCCTTTTTACGGGCAGCCTTAAAGGGCGCCTCCATATCGGCGGAAGCACAATACCGGGCGAATACCTCCTGCCGGAGGTGATAGGAAATTTCAGAAGGGAAAACCCTGACGTTTATTCAAACCTCCACATCGGAGATACAAAGGACGTGACCGCCATGCTAATTGATGGAAGAATTGAGCTTGGGGTCGTAGGCGCCATAATTGATGACAGCCGCATTGAAAACATGAAATATAGCGATGATGAACTGATCCTCATAGCTGCTCCCTCCTACGATAAAGACCATCTCACCAACGATATGATCAGCAGTATTCCATTTATTGCAAGGGAGCGCGGCTCGGGATCGTGGCTGGCGATTGAAAAGGCATTCAGTGTAAACGGGATGGACGCAGGCAGACTGAGCATAGTTGCCGAAATGGGCTCAACGGAGGCGGTAAAGACCGCCGTCAGGTCGGGGCTGGGGCTTTCCATCGTCTCCACCCTTGCCGTCAAAGATGAACTGGCGCGCGGCTCACTTAAAATGATAGATATAGACTGCCTGCCAATAATGAGGGAACTGTACATAATCACCCACAAGATGAAGGTAAAAAGTCCGCTTTGCCAGGCATTTTTTAACTTTATCTCCAACAGGCCATAACAAACTGAATACAAAACCGCCCCATCTATAGATATTATCGATTTGACTTATAGATAATATCTTGCCAAACTCTTTCTAAACAATTTAAAAAGGAGGGGTTGGAAATGAAACGCGGTATAGCAATCATCGTTATTCTCGTAGGGGTGCTGTTCACGTCAGGTATCGTTATAGGGGGGAAAGGAGAGAATCTCTACAGTCAGGATTTCACTCTAAAAATGGCAAACGGAGAAGATATGAACCTCTCCGACCTGTCGGGGAACCCGGCGGTAGTTTTTTTCTACAACAGCAGGTGCGGATGCAGACCTTACAGGGAACTCATCAACAGGACCTATCTCTTCTATAAAGATAGCGGACTTCAGGTCGTGGGTGTCGGCATCAGGGAGAATCCGGAGACATTCTTCAAATTTGCCAAGGATGAAGGATTTAGCTTCACAAGCGGATTCGACGCAACAAGGGAGATTGAAAAGAACTGCCGTATTTACCGTGTACCCGTCACACTCTTTGTCAACAGGGAAGGTAAAATAATCAGAAAGACGAAAGGGTATCTGAAGGAAGATGAAATCAAGGCCGAAATAGAGGAATTGATATCTTAAAGAATATCCTGGTTGCTCCATCCGAATAATCAAAGGTTGATGGAAATATCAAAGTACAAGCCATAGCTATTTTTAATATCAATACAGGCAAGCTATCGGATTTATCAATTAGACATATCCGCACAAGCTATGCATAATATCTCCTTTAAAACAAACAAAGGTATAAAATGAAAAGTTTTTTACTGACAACGGTCGTCACCCTCAGCGCATTATTTTCTTTTTCAACTGCAGGTTCGGCAGCTACAAAAAGCCGGACTTTTGAAATGACATACACGGCCATGATAAAGCCCGTACCGCAGAATGCCAAACAGGTAGAGATATGGATACCCTACCCCACAAGCGACGAGTCGCAGCAGATACTCGAGATGAAGATGGAATCTCCCTACCCTTTCAAGGTGAACTATGACAAAGAGTTCGGCAACGCCATGGCTTATCTTACTCCCCCGCCGGGCGCCGGAGCATTCAATATAAAGATGACCTTCAAGGTAAAAAGAGAAGAGATCAGAAACAAGAGGCTGGACAAGAATCCGATGGTAGCCGACATTAGCGATGCGGGACAATTTTACAGATATCTGGCGCCCTCCAAATATGCCGTCATCAACGAAAAGGTAAAAGAGTTGGCAGGAAAGGCAACGGCTGGCAGAAAGGGTATTGCCGAAAAGGCGAAAGGCGGCTATGACTTCATCCTGGAAAATATGTCCTACAATAAAAAGATCCCGGGATGGGGAAAGGGTGACGTAAACAGGCTTTGCTTCAACTTGTCGCAAGGAGAGGAAGGGACAGGCAACTGCACCGACTTCCATTCACTCTTCGGCTCAATGATGCGAAGCATCGGTATTCCCGTACTGTTTGAAATGGGCTTTCCGCTCTCAGAGGGTAAGGACCAGAGCCAAGCCAGAAAGGGAGGGTATCACTGCTGGGCCAAATTTTACCTCCCAGGCAGCGGATGGATCCCTGTGGATATCTCCGAGGCGGACAAGGCGCCTAAAAACAAGGATTATTTCTTCGGCTCCATATGCGAAAACAGGGTCAGGTTCAGCCGCGGAAGAGACATCCTGCTTGAACCCGAGCAGCGGGGAGAGAGGCTAAACTACTTCGGCCCCGATCCCTACATCGAAATAGACGGGACAAGTTCAGACCTCTTCGAAAGGACTATATCCTATAAAGATCTTTAACGGCGGCTACACGCCGTAGCCAGTTGTCCTGCCGATCTCCGCTGAAAAAAGGACAATGGCGCTGTACATCATCAGATTCTGGGCAAACATGGGCGGGAGTATCTTGGGCAAACCCTTTTTAAAGGCTGCCATATCGGCCTCACGATTTCTCTCAGGCCCTTTTTCTACCCGCTTTTTACCATCCACATAGAAACGAACCAGTTCCGAGGCCTGTGTGAAGGAAACTATGAGCAGGCAAAAAAGGATGCCTTTGGCATCTATGGTAAAATGCTGCGTTCCGAGCAAGCCGATAAGTATGTGCATGAAGATATTCCAGGCCATTTAATTATTCTCCTATTTAAGATTAATATTCGCCCTTACCATTCCCACTGCCACCTTAATGGCAGCCTCTATACTCTCGGAGCTCGCAATACCCTTGCCGGCGATATCATATGCCGTCCCGTGGTCGGGCGAAGTCCTGACTATGGGGAGACCGAGCGTTACATTCACTCCATCCTCAAAATGCAGCAGTTTCAAAGGTATGAGCCCCTGATCGTGATAGGGGCATATGACCGCATCATAAGCGCCTCTTACGGCGCTAAAAAAGAGGGTATCTGACGGCAGGGGAAGGGTCACGTCTATCCCTTCCTTCCGTGCCTCCTTTGATGCAGGGATGAGGATATCTTCCTCCTCTCTGCCGAAAAGCCCGGCCTCTCCGGCATGAGGGTTGAGGGACGCAAGGGCGAGCCTCGGTTTTTTAATGCCGAAATATTTCTTTAAAGAATCATTTGAGAGTCTTATTATTCTAAGGGTATCTGCCCTGCTGAGGCGGCCTGCAACCTCCATAAGCGCGCAGTGAATAGTAAGGAGAATGACCTTCAAGCTATCTCCCATCAGCATCATGGCGTAATTTTCAGTAGCGGTTAGATGGGCAAGAAACTCCGTATGCCCCGGATATGAAAAGCCGCCCTTGTTAAAAGATTCCTTGTTTATAGGGGCGGTAACGATGCCGTCAATAAGGCCATCCATGGCAAGGTTTGCCCCCTTCTCTATATAGATGCCCGATGCATGCCCCCCCTCTTTCGATATTGAGCCCGGCTTTATATCGCCAAGCGAGGTGAGAGACAAGACGGCTATAGAGCCATCATCGACAGACTGGTCCGGAGTTTCAACGCTGACAAGCCTTATCCCGCTGCGCATCTCATTTGCACATTTTAAAAGCAGTTCATAGTCGCCAAGGATCAGGGGCTCATAATCCCTTGTTTTCTTCACTCCTGACAGGGCCTTGATTACAATTTCAGGTCCAATGCCGGCGGGGTCTCCCATTGTAATACCTATCTTGGGCAGGCAGGTTTTCATCAGAGGAGGATCTGCAGGTCGTCTCTTTCTTTAAGGTCTTCGATGAGATTAGATATGCCTCTCTCCATTTCATCATTGAAAAGCTTGGCCCTTATCCTTTCTTTCGCATCATCAAAGGAGAGAGAGGTTCCGCCCCTTTTTTCGAGGAGTTTTATGATATGAAAACCGAAAGGAGAAAGGACGAGAGAGCTTATTTCGTCTTTCTTGAGCGCAAATGCGGCAGATGAAAATTCCTTTACCATGTCAGCCTTTTTGAAAAAACCTAGATCTCCACCTGAGTTGGCAGAAGGCCCTTCGGAATATTCCCTTGCCAGGTCTTCAAACTTTTCCCCCGATCTGGCTTTATTAAGTATAAGTTCCGCCCTATCTTTTATCTTCAGGATCTCCTTACGGGAAGCGCCTTTGGGAACGAGAAAAAGTATATGCCTTACCCTTATCTCGTCGTCCAGTCCAAAGGATTCTTTATTGCTCTCAAAGTAGATTTTTATCTCTTCATCACTGATTTTTATGGCGCCCCTGATCTTCCTGTCGAGCAGCTTTGATCTTAATATCTGCTCTTTCAGGTCCGCCTGATATTTATCAAAGGTAATACCTTCCTGCGCCAGGGCCATGTCCAGTTCCTTGCGGCCTATCCTGTTTTCCGCCAGCACGCCGTCAACGGCCGAGGAGAGCTCTCCTTCACTCACTTCAATCCCCATCCTTTCCGCCTCCCTTAGAAGAAGGAGTTTTTCAACCAGAGACTCAACTATCCTTTTTCTTGCCTCATAGAGCAGGTTTTCCCGCTGACTCTCGGGCGCATTCATATTTATATCTCTAAAAACTGCAGCCCCCTCCCTTTCAACATCAAAGAGGGTGATAGCGTCGTTTCCGGCTGACGCAACAATCCTGTCTATGATTTCAGCCTGCGAAAAAGCGGGGCTGAGAAGGAAAAAAAATATGGTCAATGCAAGCAAGCCGGCAAGAGTTCTTATATTTATTGATATCATCTGGGAATCACGCTCCCTTGCAAGAGGGCATAGTTAATATCAACCTTGTTTTTTTCTCTGAGCTTATCCATCCATTCCACGTAAAGGAGTTCCTCTTTTTTCTTTTTTATCTCTTCGGCTATCTTTTCCCTAGATTCCTCAAAGGAGACGTCTCTCGCCTCCTTTCTTTCCTCAAGGAGAAAGATGTGATATCCATATGTGCTTCTCACAACTTCGCTAAGGGCTCCTACTTCCATTGTGAAGAGGGCATCGTCAAACTCCTCCGGCATCACTCCGCGACCAAAAAAACCGAGGTCTCCGCCATCCCTTGCATCCGGGCTTTGAGACACCTCCATGGCAACCGCAGCAAAATCCTCGCCCGATCTCACCCTCTCCCTGGCCTTTCTGGCCGCTCTTTCGTCCATAAGAAATATCTGCCTCGCCTTTACCACTTCTTCGCTATGAAACTCCTCAATATTGTTATTATAATATTCTTCAAGCTCTGCAGGGGAGACTGTGACCTTTGCGGATAGAAGACTGAATATCACCTTCTCGACCAACAATTTTCGCCTGATCTTCTCTCTCCATTTTTCCATATTAATATGTCCGTCAACAAAGACCTTTCTGAAGCTCTCATTGTCGCCGTAATTCTTCCTGACCCCGGCTACAGCTGCATCTATCTCTTCTTTTCCAACGTCAATGGACAGACGCTTCGCCTCCATCAAAATCAGTTTTTCCTCTATCATCTGGTTGAGATATGTGGCCTTAAGCTTGAGGACGGCCGTTCTGTCCAAGGGATATCTTGAGGTATACCGTTTTCCGCCGTTTGAAAAGGACTCCTCAAAATCCTGGAGGGTAATGACGGAAGACCCGATTTTGGCCAGAGTTGTCTTCTCTTTCTCCTCGGCCTTTTTCGTGCATCCAGGCGCCAGGACAAGCAAAAGGAAGGCGAGACAGCCAAGCCCTCTATTAAATAAATGTTTTTTCATTGAAACAAGCCCCTTCTCATCGAGGAATAAAGTTATGGATGGATCAAAATTAAAATATTGCCTTGATTTTACAAAGACAATTATAGAGACATTGAGCGATTATCCGGCTATAAGTGACAAGAAATCAAACAACTAAAACTACCATAATTAGAGGAGTCCTTTCAATATCTTTTTGGATGACTCAAGCACCTTAAACCAGCCTCCCGAAATACCGCTGACCTTAAGACGCATGTCGGGACTTATGGCGTATTTATCGGGCGCCCCTTTAACGAGAGAAAGGATGCTATCCACGTTGATCCCGGTATGTTCATGGAAGAGGAAGGTTGCAGATTTTTCACCGATTACGGCCTCCTTGATCATACATTCCTTAAGAAGAATTTTAAGAGCTATCAGCTCCATAAAATTCCTGACCATTTCCGGTACAGGGCCGAAGCGGTCGAGCAGTTCGGGTTTCATTTCATCAAGCTCTCTTTCGTCACCAAGCGATGAGAACCTCTTGTAGAGGTTAAGACGCTGGTTCGTATCCTGAACGTACTCTTCAGGGATGAAGGAGGGGCATGGAAGGGTTATTTCAGGCTCTATCTCCTCCTTGATCACCCCCTCTTTCAGAGCGGTTACCGCCTTTTCAAGCATGCTGGAGAAGAGTTCAAAACCGACGGCATCAATATTACCGGACTGCTCCGCCCCAACGATATTTCCGGCGCCCCTGATCTCCAGGTCGTATGATGCAAGCTGAAAGCCCGCCCCAAGCTCTTTCATCTCCTGGATCGCCTGAAGCCTCTTTCTCGCCTCCTTGGTCAATATGGACTGGGCGGGTATCATGAGGTAGGCGTATGCCCTGTGTTTAGATCTGCCCACCCTCCCTCTCAGCTGATAGAGCTGGGACAGGCCCATATTTTGAGCGTCGTTAATAATTATCGTATTTGCATTGGGAATATCGAGGCCCGATTCGACGATAGTCGTGCACAGCAGCAGGTTGCACCTCCCCTCATCAAAGTCGATCATCACCTGCTCAAGCTCTTTTTCTCCCATCTGGCCATGGCCGACAGCTATCTTCGCCTCGGGAACTATCTCCTTTACCCTTGCCGCAATATTTTCTATATCCTGCACCCTGTTGTGCACGAAAAAGACCTGGCCGCCTCGTCTAAACTCCCTTAATACCGCCTCCCTTACGACCTCTTCGTCAAACTTGGTGACATAGGTCTTGATGGCAAGCCTGCCTTCGGGCGGGCTGCTTATGATGCTTAAGTCTCTTATACCCATCATGGACATATGAAGCGTTCTTGGAATGGGCGTTGCCGTCAAGGTCAGCACGTCCACGGTCTTTCTCATCTTCTTGAGCTTTTCCTTGTGGGCCACGCCGAAACGCTGTTCTTCATCAATAACTACGAGTCCTACTTTGGGCAGCTTCACATCTTTTTGCAGCAGTTTATGGGTGCCTATTACGACGTCCACCGTCCCTTCGGCAAGCCTCTTGAGTACGTCTTTCTGTTTCGCCGCACTGCAGAACCTTGTCAGCTTTTCAACTACGATCGGATACCCTTTCATCCTGTCTGTAAAGGTCTGGTAGTGCTGCTGAGCCAGGATAGTCGTCGGCACGAGGACCGCAACCTGCCTCCCCTCCATTGCGGCAACGAATGAGGCCCTTATGGCGACCTCGGTCTTTCCGTACCCCACATCGCCGCAGATCAGCCTGTCCATAGGTCTTTTTTTCCTGAGGTCCGAAAGGACCTCCTCTATGGCATCCTTCTGATCTGGCGTCTCTTCATATTCGAATGATGCCTCAAACTCCCTCAGCTCCTCCCCTTGAGCCTTATATGAAAACCCCTCCATCACCTCTCTTGCGGCATATATCTCCATCAGCTCTTCCGCCATATCGGCAACGGCCTTCCTGACCTTAAGCTTTACCCTCTCCCATGTGGCCCCACCCAGCTTATCAAGTTTGGCAGAGCCTTTTTCACCCCCTGCATACCTTTGAACAAGATTAAGCCGGTCAACGGGGAGAAAAACCTTATCGCCGCCAAGGTATTCAAGCTCCAGGTAGTCGCCACTCGTGCCGCCGGCCTCAAGCTTCGTAAGCCCCTTATAAAGACCGATGCCGTGATCGACATGGACGATGTGGTCTCCCGATTTCAGCTGGCTGAACGATTTGAGCTGCAGGTCGGCGCGCTTTCTTAAGGTCCCGCGCCTTTTGTGCCTTGTGCCGAAAATATCTTCCTCGGCGATGAGGATTATGCGGTTTTCAATATCCCTGAACCCGGTGGACAGGCTCCCTACATATATCGGTATATTTGCCTGCGCCCCGGAATAATCGGGAAGAGACTCCTTCACCTCAAGGTCTATGGAATGAACTCTAAGCAGATCGCGCAGTCTTTCCGCCTGTCCCAGGGTATGGGCCGACAGGAAGACGTCAATCCCCTCATCCCGCCACTGGCCGATCTTTTCCGCCAGCGGTTCCAAAGGACTCTTATCTTTCCGGGCAGCGCCCATGATGGAGCGGATATCAGAGTTGCTTTCAAGGGCAAGCTTCAGCGGCTCCGCCCTGCCGATACTTACCCCGCCTGCCAGAACGGACCGTCTTTCATCGAGCTTAAGCCCGAAGTCATGGGAGCTGACATACAAACTATCCGGGCGGGGAAAAGGCCAGCCACCGGATATAGCCTTTTCATAGTTCTCGTTAAATGTCTCCTCAAAGCTTCTTGCCTTGAATGACAGCTCTTCGGCATCGATCCTGACCAGAAGCGCATCTTCAGGCAGGTAGTCAAAGAGTGTGGCCGTCCCTTCGTAAAAATCGGCCAGAAAGAACTCCATACCCTGAAAGGGTATGCCCTCCTTCAAGCTGCCCGTTATTTCATTCAGGTGGCTACCTGAAATACCCAATTCCAGGCTTCTAAGCTTTATCTTGCGGGCGATCTCCTTTCCCTTTTCCAGAGGGAAAAAGGCCTCGCCCGACGGGAGAAGGACAAGGTCTTCAAACTCGTTTCCCGTTGAGACCTGGGTGACAAGATCGAATTCCCTTATGGACTCCACCTCGTCGCCGAAGAACTCAATCCGAACAGGGTTCTTCATAAGCGGCGCGAATATATCTACAATGCCGCCCCTGACGCTGAACTCCCCCATCTCTTCAACATGGAGGGTCCGCGTATAGCCCCTTTCAACGAGCCCTTCTATAAACCTGTCGAAGTCTATCTCCTCGCCGGCAACAACATAATCGACCATAACGCCCAGGGTATCCCTGGGCATAACCCTTTGCATGGCGGCAGGAACGGTTGCTATGACTATGTCGGGTGGATCGCTGACCAGAGAATAAAGGGTAGATAGTCTCTCTGAAGTAATTTCAGGATGGGGGGAGAGGTTTTCATAAGGCAGCACCTCCCACTCGGGATATACCATCACCTTTGAATGAGCGCCCAGGAAAAACTTCAGATCTGAAAGGATAGTTTCAGCCTCTTTCCCCGAGGCGGTCATTATGAGAAAAGGGCCGCCGCCGCTTCTCACTATATGGGCAAGAAGAAAGGGCAGGTAAGAGCCTTTGAGCCCCTGAATAGCGATATCCTTCTCTGCAAACTGGAGGTTTTCCAGTGGTTTGGGGATGAGTCGGGCCATTTATTTTTTGAGGGAAGCTTGTTTACCTGGAAATTAATGAATGAGTTCGTGATTATCAAGACCAGCCACATCGTCCGGTATGGCGCCAAAGTTCTCTTCAAATCTCTTTATATTTTCGGCAAGCGCATTCATCAGCTTTTTCGCATGCCTTGGAGTCATGATGACCCTTGATCTTACCTTCGCCTTCGGCTGCATGGGTTGAAGATAGATGGAATCAACAACAAATTCGGAATCGGTATGATTAACGATGGCGAAGTTACAATAGGCCCCCTGAGCGGTTACGTCATCAAGGTCTATCTGTATCTTCATCTCCTTCATATCCTTATTCTCATCTTTCACGGTCCTTCTCCTTTATTTGCGCTTTATGTAATTTGTATGTCAGCGTAAAAAAATAGCCGGAGACCAGCTCCGGCTATCTTTAAAACTATTTTAAAAAAACTATACGCCTATAACACCCTTGATCTCGGGAAGCCTTTCCCTTATAGCCTTCTCTACTCCCATCTGGAGGGTCATCATTGCGCTGGGGCACGTGCCGCAGGCGCCCTTTAGCCTTACATGAACAACGTCATCCACATAATCGACGTATTCAACATCGCCGCCGTCGGCCTGCAGGTAAGGCCTGATGCTGTCAAGCGCCTCTAAAATTGAACTCTTCTTTTCTTCTGATATGCTCATTTTTTCTCCCTCTTTGTTGTATTATTAATATTTTAAATTAATATCCTTCAACCTTGATGGTCTCGTAAAAGCGCTAAAAACACCCTATTTTGTCATTCCCGTGAAAACTAGAATCCGGTCTTTTCAGGTAGCTACGCGAGACCTGGATGCCCGCTTTCGCGAGTATGACGATTTTTCAGGAATTCATCAATTTCTATATGTCTGAATACTTATCCGTGCAGCCAGCGTCCTTGCAATATCCCTGAACCTCTTTGCCGGTTCTCCCTCAGGCTCTCCCACTACGAGGGGTTGTCCGCTGTCTCCACCTTCCCTTATCTTTACGTTTATCGGTATCTCGCCGAGGAAGGGGACCTCTTCTCTTTCACTCGCCTTCTTCCCTCCACCGTGGCTGAATATTTCAGACCTTTCCCCGCAATGGGGGCAGAGGTAAAAGCTCATGTTTTCAATGATGCCGAGAACGTCTACATTCACCTTTTTGAACATGGCGAGCCCCTTCGTTGCATCGAGTAACGCCACATCCTGCGGCGTGGTTACAACGACGGCGCCCGTAAGGGTCGTCTTTTGCGTGAGTGAGAGCTGCGCGTCTCCCGTGCCGGGCGGCAGGTCGATGAAGAGGTAGTCAAGGTCTCCCCAGGCAACGTCCTTCAAGAGCTGCTCGACGGCGCTCATCACCATGGGGCCGCGCCAGATGAGCGGCTTGTCGTCCGGTATAAGAAAGCCGAGGGACATCATCTTGACGCCGTGGCTTTCAAGTGGGACCATCTTGCCGTTCTCGTTTTTAGGCTGACCCTTTATCCCCATCATCATCGGGATGCTAGGCCCGTAAATATCCAGGTCCAGAAGGCCGACCTTTGCCCCTTCCATCGCCATGGCGACGGCAAGATTAACGCTGACCGTAGATTTGCCGACGCCACCCTTGCCACTTGCTATGGCAAGCACGTTCTTGACCGACGGGACGAGGTCTTCAATCTTGGGCCCTTTCATACCTCCCCCCTTGACACTGGAGGTCATATTAATATCAACAGTGTCGACCCCCTCAACAGACAGAGCAGCATCTCGCGCGCCCTTTTCAAGCTGCGCCTTCATAGGACAAGCCGGGGTAGTCAGTTCCAGCGTAAAACCGACCTTCGACCCCTCTATCACCATATCCTTAATAAACCCGAGCGATACGATATCTTTATTGAGATCAGGGTCCATTACAGACTTTAAGGCTTCAAGTATATCTTCTTGCTTTACCGACATGATATTTATTTCCAATCAAAGTTTATGGTTTTTAATTACAGAACTGTTCATTTTAAAGAAATAAGCGGTTTTTATCAAGAATAAAGGGATTAATATCGAAAAAACAAGACAAATCTTAACTATAGGGTTTCGAGATTGACAAAAATCAGATCAATCCCATATAAAAAATAATTCCTTCCACTTCCAAGATAGTTGTCAATAAAACCATCCTGCCGTTCTGCCTTGATATTCAGCATATGATTCGTTAAAGTTAGATGAATCGATATAATTATCCCGGCATCGAAAAAACATGGAACAAAATAAACACAAACAGTTTCTATATCTCGTCTGCATATTCCTCCTTATGTCCCTTGGAATATCCTTAGCAGGGGGACATTATTATGTAAAGGAGGCTCAATCCCAGAAAGAGCGGGCCCTCCATAACCTCGAGGCCATAGCCGATCTAAAGTCAAACGAGATCACCTCTTGGCGCACCGAACGGATAGCAGATGCCAGGGTACTTCATTCCAACCCTTTTTTGCATAAGATGGTAAGTGGAATCATTATGCCTGAGAGTGGCCATGAAAAGAGTCTTATGCACAAATATCTCGATGGCATAGCGGCAGAATACGGCTATGAAAGCTGGATCATATATGATTCCAGTCATAAGCTGCTGGCCTTTTCCAAAGGCGCCGATCATGAGATTATCCATGAACCGTCATGGTTTTCCAGTCACTCTATGGAGGAGATATTCCTTTCAGACCTCCATATCGAAAAAAACGGCAGTGTAGATATGGACCTTGTTATACCCGCTTCTCTGGAGCAAAGAACCTACCTGATCGTCTTTACCATAGACCCTTCCGTTTTTTTGTATCCGCTCATCCAGTCATGGCCGGGGGCCAGTGGGTCGGGAGAGACTTTGCTTGTAGAAAAAAACGGTGAGAAAATCCTCTTTCTAAACGACCTGAGGAACAGGAAAAATACGGCCATGAAGATGCGCACCCCATTCCTTGAAGACCTTCCCGCCGTAAAGGCGGTAAACAAGATAGCTACCACCATGGAAGGGAGGGACTATCGGGGCGTCCCCGTACTGGCTGCAACGCGTCATGTCGAGGGGAGTCCATGGGGACTGGTTGCAAAGATAGATGTGGAAGAGGTACTTTCCCCCATGAAAAACCGGCTGGCCTTCGTGGTGCTCTCTTCCGTCCTTCTTGTCCTGGCATCGGGGATTGCCATAATTTTCTTATGGCAGCGGCAAAGAGACGCAATCAAGCTAAGCGAGGCATTTAAATACAAAGCCATAGCATCAGAGCTAAGGGAGACAAGAGACCGCCTCGTGGAAGCGCAGCAGATATCGCACCTTGGCAACTGGAACTGGGATATTTTAAGCGGCAGTCTCACCTGGTCAGACGAGATATACCGTATCTTCGGCCTCAAACCCCGGGAATCTACCGCCACCTACGAGGCATTTATGGACAATATCCACCCCGAGGACCGGCAGATGACAATAGATGCAGTTGACCATGCCTTGAAAGATGACACTCCATATAATATCGAACACCGCATCATCAGGCCCGACGGAAGTGTACGCACAGTAAACGAGATTGGAAAGATATCCAGAGACAGTTCGGGTGCAGCCATTAAGATGACAGGCATTGTCCACGATATTACGGAAAGGGTTCTGTCAAATGAAAAACTCCTCTCCCTTACGGCGATGCAGGAGGCTATTCTCGACAACGCCGGCTATGCCATAATATCGACCACACCGGAAGGTGTAATCACATCCTTCAACAAAGCGGCCGAGCAGATGCTGGGCTACAAGGCCGAAGAACTGATCGGCAAAGAAACCCCCTCCAAATTCCATGACAGGGATGAAGTTTCTATGAGGGCGGTTCAGTTTTCTCAGGAACTCAAAGCTGAAATCGATGCCGGTTTTGAGGTGCTTGTGACCAAATCGAGAAGGAATCTCCCCAATGAACATGAATGGACCTATATACGCAAAGATGGAAGCCCTTTCCCTGTACTTTTGTCGGTAACCGCTATGAGAAACCCTGAAGGGGATATTACAGGTTTTCTGGCCCTTGCCGCCGATATAACCCACCTTAAAGAAAGAGAGCAGGAACACAAAAGCATACTCGAAACAGCCATGGACGGATTCTGGATCGTTAATGGCGAGGGAAGAATAATGGATACCAATGATGCCTACTGCAAGCTGACAGGCTACTCAAGAGAGGAGATGCTCGGAATACATATCCCTGACATTGAGGCGGCTGAAAGGCCCGAGGAGACGGCGGCCCATATGAAAACGATAATAGAAAAGGGAAAGGACCGTTTCGAAACGAAGCACCGCTGCAAGGACGGCAGTATCATTGATGTGGAGATAAGCACCAACGGTGAAGTGGTCAACGGCGAAAAACTGATTTTCTGTGTCAGCCGGGATATCAGTGAACGCAAGCAGACCCAGGAGGCCCTGTCCCTGGC
>JAVVFD010000041.1:0-18522 GCA_032250935.1 bacterium | reverse complement strand
CATAAAGAAGAAAGGGTCTGAGCCTTACAGGGACAAGATAAATCAGCTCATAGGGATAGAGCTTCCCGAAGGAGATTATGAATTGATTAAAGATGAAGATAAGGCGCAGGTGAGACATAGCTATGAGAGCAGCAAGACCCAGATACAGGAAATGATAAAGATATTTTACGCTAAGGGGTACAATCACGGCGGAAGCTACCTGGAGAACCTGTCGAAGCGTCTTTTTACCAACATTGAAATGTGGCTGGAGACCGGCGTGATTGCCCCCAAGACCACATCTCTACTAGAACGGGTGTTCAGGGAGGTAGGACGACGGCTTAAACGAATAGCCTGGGGGTGGTCGGACAAGGCTGTAACCAACCTCTCAAAGATGATAATGATAAAACAGTATTCGAGAAGCGAATGGGAAGAGTTCTGGAAGAAAAAACTCGGCATCAACGGCAACTTCGATATTCATATCGTTTCAGTCAATATCGCATAATGCCACAACTTTTGAACGTTACCAATAGATTAAACTCCTTCCAGAATATTCAGCTTATTATTGAATTATAGCAAATATATTGGAGAAAAAAGCTAAAACATTTTTGCCGCAGGCTTCAATTTACAAGAGCGGCTCCACTTTGTTATTATCCTTGAAGATCGAACTGATATATCTGCCGTAACCTTAAGTACGCTAGAGGAGAAAGAAGAGCTATGCTGGGCTTTTTCAAAAAGAATAAGAAAAATATTGAAATTAACTGCCCTGTCTGCCTAAGGGAGTTCAATTTTAAATACAACCCCGATGAAATCACAAATTATGATTACAAATATAAGGAGGGAGGCGGCTTTGTATACAGCCTCCAATGTGATTTTTGTCATGCCGAGGCTTCACTCTCCCCTTTTTCTTACCATAATAGTCCATGGAAAAGATCAGGAAGATAATCCATATCGATATGGACGCATTCTACGCCTCTGTAGAACAGCGGGACGCGCCGCAGCTGAAAGGCAGGCCTGTTATAGTGGGCGGAGACCCGGACAGCCGGGGCGTCGTTGCCGCCTGCTCCTATGAGGCGAGACGCTACGGCATCCACTCGGCTATGTCTTCATCAAGGGCATATAAGCTCTGCCCTACTGCCGTCTTCATGAGGCCCCGCTTTGATGCCTACATAGCGGTATCGAAGCAGATAAGGGAGATATTTAAGGAATATACCGACATCATCGAACCTCTGTCGCTTGACGAGGCATTCCTTGATGTTACCCGGAACAAGCCCGGCACGGAGAGCGCAACAAAGATAGCAAGGGAGATCAGGGCTAAGATCCATGAGACTACGGGACTTACCGCATCGGCAGGGGTCTCCTTCAACAAGTTCCTTGCAAAGGTCGCCTCGGACTACCATAAGCCGGACGGGATTACTGTCATAACCCCGGACAGGGCTGAGAGGTTCATAGACGCGCTTCCGGTAGGCAAGTTCTTCGGCGTAGGAAGGGTAACAGAGGATAAGATGCATAGCCTGGGCATAAGGACGGGGGCGGACCTGAAAGGCTTCAGCCTGGAGGAGCTGACAGGACTATTCGGCAAGGCGGGAGGCTACTTCTACAAGATCGCCCACAGCAGGGATGACAGACCGGTGAGCCCCGAGCGGGTGCGAAAATCAATCGGCAAGGAGACCACCCTCGGCGAAGACACCTCCAATATGGATATGATTAAGGACATCCTGACAGAGATAGCCGGAAAGATCGCACATCTGCTTGAGAGGTCCGGCAGATACGGGAGGAGGGTGACGCTTAAGGTAAAATACTTTGACTTCATGCAGGTGACAAGGAGTGTAACCGTAGATGAACCTCCGGGGACGGGGAAAGAGATTATGCGCTTAGTCAATGAGCTGTTAAAGGCCACCGAAGCGGGCGAAAAAAAGGTGCGCCTCCTCGGCATAAGCATATCGGGCTTTAGCGATGAGAAAAAGGCAGCTCCTGTAGTCGGCAACCCCCTTCAGCTATCCTTTCCATTTATGGACCCCTGAGTCCCTCCCTACTCCCCCTTTATCGAGTAGAGCGGCGCCGAAACGGACTCGCTGTGGCATAGCGGGCAGCGGCCGGGCTTTTTAAGCCTCTCCCTCTTTTCAAAGCTGAAATCGCAGCGCCTGCACATGGCAGGGATAATGATAAAACGCCCATGACAGGTCCTTCGGATATGCTCAAGATGCTCCACTACCTCCTTCTCCATCACACCGACTTGGGCAGAGAGGTCCCTTGCACTATGGGGACCTTCCATAAGGAGTTTTATTATCCCCTGTCTTAAAGTCTCCTCCCTTTCAGGTGATATATAAGGCTTTAAGGGCCTTGCCTTCATAAAGTCTCCACCTTGCGCCCTATTTGTTCATATTACCCCTGAAACCATGCTCAAGCCATCCATTTAAGGCTACCTCTAATAATTATGATTTCGTCTCTCCCGCCCCGTATCAAGTACGGGGCGGGAATCCAGTCATAGCAAACACATGAATGCCCGATCAAGCCGGGCATGTCATATTTATAGAGGTACCCTTAAGGATTAGCATATCGTCAGACTTCAGGAGATAGCGTCGGCAATGGCGTCACAACCGGCCGTAATGGCGCCCACATTTTTAAAGCCCATATCAACGAGGGTCTTTGCGGCGAGAACCGCCCTTCCCCCGGCTGCGCAGTGTATCATGATCGGATGATCGGCATCGGTGGTATGGGCCGTCACCTTAAACTCAAGGAGCCCCCTCGGTATATTAATCACCCCGGGGATAGACTTTTCAATATGTTCTGACGGTTCCCTAACGTCAATAAAGAGCAGATCTCCCTGCTCCTTCATATACTTTACAGCCTCATCGGCAGAATAGGTAACCACAGACTCTTTCGCTTTTGCCACTATTTCATCAACGCTTAACAACATGGTGCTTCTCCTTAATTATAAGCCTACAGTTTATTGTAACAGACACTATATCATAACCTTTAACAGGGAATAAATAAGGAATAAATAATGACTTTGTTTCATTTTTCTTGTCGCACTTTTCAATCTCCATCTTCCTTAAAGCTACCACACTTACCCCCTATTTAAGCACTCTCCTCGCGATGAGAGAAGCCCTCAGGTCCTCAATCCGGCGCCGGTTGAGACCGAGGTCCGAGTAACCAAGGCGCGAGGCGGAGCGCACCGCTATGAGCCCCTCAGCGGGGCGAAGGTGCAGTTCAAGGTCATCGACAAAGCCGAAAAGAAAGCTTCGGCACTCTACATGGAGGTAGTCCGCTGTCTCTGTAACGATTTGACTGCGAGTCATCCCCGATATCAGCTCCCTTGCTTCAGGCCAGGCTTTCTCCGGGGGTAGAGCGAGCAAAAAGGGGGCAATATGGTGCCTTCTGTCACCTGCATCGCTTGAGACACAGTTAGGCGATGACGGGCAAGGAGCGAAGGCGCCCTGAGAGATTCCCAGCTTCGGCGGGAGCTTTCCGGTACAGGAAAGAAGAGGCATAACGGATATAGCGATGACGGCTACCATGACTGGATATTTCATAATCGACAGCTCTCCCGACGTTTAGAGGCAACTCTGATTATTCAGGCATTTACAACGAGATCGGGAGATTCCTTACCCGCCTTCTCAATCCCCTGATCGCCATCCTCTGTCTATGACAAGTATTTTTTTCATCTTTATAAGGCATGGTTTAGGGCTACCTCTAATAATTATAATTTCGTCATTCCCGCCCCGTATCAAGTACGGGATAAACTCCAGCGGGAATCCAGTTATATCAAACACCTGTATTCCCGATCAAGCCGGGCATGTCATATTTATAGAGGTGCCTTCAAACAAAATTTGAGCTTTCATATTACAACATCAAAGACACGTGAAAGGTTAGGCACGATCAACAATCTCTCATCATATCGACCTACACCCTTTAAGAGTTCCGTATTAATATCCGTCAAAAGCGAAGGAGGAGGCTCAAAAATACCTTTTTTTAGACCTACGACTTCTGTAACAGCGTCAACAACCATTCCCATTTTTCTGTCATCGGCCGAAGCGATAATGATTCTGGTTTTTGAATTATACCTGCACGCCTCTAAACCGAGCCTCATCCTGAGATCCATGAGGGGTATAATAACGCCCCTTAGAGAAATAATGCCTAGCATGAAATCAGGCGTCTTGGGGACTTCTGTAATATCAACCATTTTTACAATTTCTCTTACATCGTTAATCTCAACAGCGTACTCTTCGTCGGACAGGTTAAAGCAAAGAAGTTCTAATCTGTCCTGATCATCCTCGTCGGCCACTTCTTCAAAATCATCGAGAGACAAGGCATCCATAATATTTGTAAGGAAGGCCTCTTCCTGACTGCCGCCAAATGAAGACACTACAGTCTCAACATCTTCCGACTCCGGCAAAACCGCTTCATCCGGGGCTTCAGCCTTTTCAAACTCTGATATCAGATCAGAGGCCACCTCCTGGCCCGACAAGAGTTCTTCCCCCGCATCTTTGGCGGAATTATCAGGCGTGGTTTCAGCAGCAGCCTTCTTGGCAGATGGCTTTGATTTCTTTAGCTTGGCCTTCTTTCTGATTTCAACAAGATCCATCTTTACTCCTGCCTTAGCAACTGCATATCAGATGCAACATCGAAAATAATATCCTTATCAATCACTTCAATCTCTTTACCGAATCCTTCAAGAAGGGCATTTGATGCTATATTGTTTATCTTGCGGGGCACTCCTTCCGAACAGCTGAATATTTCTTTTACCGCATCCTCGGTAAACAGCGGCTCTTTCCGGCCAGCCACAGCAAGCCTGTATTTGATGTAACTCTCAGTTTCATCAAGGCTAAGAGGCTTCAGGTGATAAAGGATACTCAGCCTTTGCAACAGAGGTTCATAATGCTTCTTAGCCAGCTTTTTACGCAGTTCGGGCTGTCCTATGAGGATCAGAGAAAAAAGGTTTTCATCATCGAGCTGACAATTTGTAAGCAATCTTATCTCGTCAAAGGTTCCCTTGCCCGGAATAAGCTGCGCCTCATCTATTATTACAACGGGACAGACACCTTCTTCGTGATGTGCATAAAGCGCATTACTTATATCATCGATGAGGCTGGCCTTAAAATAACTCGGGTTTTCAATACCAAGTCTCTTTGCAAGCAGCTTTAAAAACTGGGTCGGACTAAGCCTTGGATTTATTATTAATATAGGCTTATAGCTCTCATCCAGAGAATCAATGAGGGCCCTTGAAAGTGTCGTCTTTCCTGTCCCTATATCGCCGGTAATAAGGATCAGGTCCTTTTCTTCAACTCCATACTGCATACGTGCCAGAGCCTCGCTATGCTCACCGCTCATAAAAAGAAATCTGGGATCAGGAGTCTTCCTGAAAGGCCTTTCAGTTAAACCGTAATATTCTTCATACATGTTTCATCAAGCTCCTGTCATTTCTTCAACAATAGAGGCAACATCAAGAACAAGAACGGTCTTATTATTGCCAAGATCGGTAGCCCCTGCGACACCCTTGACTCCCTTAAACACATCGCCAATAGGTTTTATAACAATATCCTGCTCTCCTACAAGCCTGTCAACGACCATGCCAAAGCGATGCTGTGCGATAGCTGCAACAACGACATAAAGTTCTTTAGCAGAGTCATCCCCTTTCGGAAGGTCAAATATATCTTGCAAACTGACCAGCGGCAATGTGGCATTTCTATTCTGAATTACCTGTTTTTTCTCCACCGTTTCTATTTCACTTCTCTTTACAAGAAGGCTTTCCTGAACAGAATTAAGCGGGATGGCATAGGTCTTCGAGGCCGTCTCCACTATTAGAGCCTGGATTATGGCAAGGGTTATTGGGAGCGTTATCTTGTTCGTGGTGCCCTTGCCTTTTTCACTCTCAATATCAATATGGCCGCTTAATCTGGTCAGGTTATTTTTAACAACGTCCATACCTACCCCTCGTCCCGATATCTCACTGATCTCTGTGCTTGTGCTGAATCCGGGAGTAAAGACAAGGTCCAGCACCTCACTGTCTGAAAGAGCCCTATCCTCCGAAACAAGCCCTTTCTGCCTCGCCTTTCTAAGTATTTTATCCTTATCAATGCCGGCGCCATCATCTTCAACTTCCATTAGCACATTATTACCCTGCTGGTATGCCTTTAGCTTTATTGTTCCGGCCTCTGATTTGCCCGCCTCTTTTCTGAGTTCAGCAGGCTCTATGCCATGATCTACTGCATTTCTGATTATATGCATCAATGGATCGCCAATCTCTTCGACTATAAGCTTATCAAGTTTAGTTTCAGCGCCTTCTATGACAAGGTCCACCTTTTTATGGCTGGCCCTTGCAACCTTTCTAACCGTCATGGCAAGCCTGTCGAAGATTTTCTTAAGGGAGACCATCCTTATCTCCATCATTCCATCCTGGAGTTCGCCAAGCTTTCTTCCAAGTTCCCTGTTTGTCCTGTCCAGTGATTTGGCAATAAGGTTATGTCCCGAGACAGCCTTTAACTCTTCAGTTATCTGTCCTATACTATTTTTGGCTATCAAGAGCTCTCCAACAATGTTCATGAGGAGGTCCATTTTTGAGATATCTACCCGGACTGTCCTGCTTACACCCTTAACAGAGGTAGATTCAAGCTGAGTATCATCTTTTTTAGCAGTCGAGTCAGGCACATCCTCTTTGCCCAAACCGTCACCGGAGACAAGAGTCAATATTACTCCGGCCTTATCTATATTTTTTTCAACAACATCGCCGCTCTTTTCTGTACTGTATAAAAGATCGAATTCAATACCGCCATCTGAGCCGCCACCGGCACTCGGCAGGGTCGAAATCACCTCACCAAAATCTCTAACGGAGGCATTTATCTCGCTAAGTCCCGTATCAAAATCATCAAAACTAAAGGCCGCATGAATTAAAAAGATATTCTTTCCCGCCTTAACTCCATCTAAAAGGCGGTGTTCTTCGTACTCCGTCAGGACAGACAATATGGCGGGATCGATATTCATAGAGTCTATGGGAGAATTCCGCTTCGCCCCCCCATCCTTCTTCATGGCAGACTCAAGGTTTGATAAAAGAGATTTGATCCGACCTCCACTTTGAAGGGCTTCTTCATTTCCTTTCACTATTTCAGTTATTACCTCGACACTGTCAAACAAGGCGTCCAAAATACCGTCAGAAAGACTGACCTTGCCAAGCCTTAGAGCATCAAGAAGGTTTTCCATATTATGGCTAACCTCTGTCAAACTTTTGAGGCCAAACATCCCGGCAAGCCCTTTAAGAGTATGAGCGGACCTGAATATCCCGTTCAAGGTGTCGGGATGAGCGTCGCCTTTTTCACTGCTGAGCGTAAGAAGTTCGGAATTCAGTTTTTCAATAATCTCTTCAGCTTCGGAAGTAAACTCTTCCATAGCCATATCATTGCTATTTTCGTCGCTATCATTTCCCATGATTTACCTTTTCAGATATTTCATTATAAGTTTCTGGAGTTGTTCAGGCTTAAAGGGCTTTATAACATATTCATCGGCCCCCAGCTGCATTCCCCTTTCTCTATCTTTTTCGCTTCCTTCCGTAGAGATAATAATAAGCGGAATATCTTTATAGTCGACATTTGTTTTAACAAATTTCGCAAGTTCCAAACCGTTAATATCGGGCATATTAATATCGGTCATTATGAGATCGAACTTTTTTTGAGGAAGGATTTTCAAGGCCTCAAAACCGCTTGCCGTTTCAGTCACAGACACATCTTCAATTATTTCTACTGTAGAAACTATCAGAGAACGCATCGTTGATGAATCTTCAACGATCAATACATTCTTCATAATCAAAGCTCCCCTTCAAAAAATAGTAACATTTCAATTATTTGTCATCTCCTGCACCTTTCTCTCCAGAAGAGCTCTCTCCATTGCTACTCCCGCCTGCATGAGAAAGATATCCAGGGCCGAGGCGTCTCCAATCGGCTTTTCTTCAGGTATATTATCACAATAAAGAATAACCGCAACCTTCCCGCTGGCAATTATTGGAGCGGCCAGCGATTCCAAAGGGATTTTGCCGCCAAGGTTGTCTATAATATAGCGGTTCCCTTCAGTATCCTCCATCCGTTTAATAATGCTTCTTTGTGTATCAAGCACATCTTTTAATATGGAAGGAACATACTTGCCGAGCTTCATTGATCTTACCCGCATATCGGCCGACGCCCCTTCTATATCTATTCCAAACTGGCCAAGCCCCTCAAAGGCATCAGGTTTAACCAAAAAGATTACCGACCTGTTCATAAGCTCGCTTGCAAACCTCAGAGTCAGAAGAGTAATCTGCTTTCCGCCTTCAGGTGAGTTTAGTTCCTCTATCATTGCTCTAAGCATTGAGATTCCTGGACTTGATATTGGAGCCTCTCCGATTGAGCCCTCTTCGGGAAGTATTTCTCCCACCGCTGCAAACTCCTCCTGCAGGTCGGCCGCAAGGTCAAAAAGACCGTCTAGATCACTTTTCCCTTTAGATCCATCACTTTTTTCAGGTCCGTCAAATATTGAAGTCAAGTCTTCTGCTATATTTTCAACAAAGGCATCGACGGCAACACTGTCATACTCGGCGCCAAACTGGCCCCTTTTAGGTTTATCTATATACGAATAAACTCCAAGTCCCTTAGCTTTTTGCTCTGCATCGCGATTCACATGATCGGTCATCAAAATTACAGGAAAGTCCGGAAAACCTCCCCTTAGTATATCAAGTGTCTCAATGCCTCCCAGCATACCTGTTCCGTCCATTCTTGGCATTATCAAATCTGAAAGTATGACTACCCTGGCATTTATAGAGTTCAGCTCGCTTATATGATGGAGTGCATCTTCAGTATTCCCCTGAATGATGACATTGAAACCCTTTGAACATAAACCTTTTTTTAGAGCTTTTAACACATTTGAATCATCATCTATGATAACTACAGCCTTATCAAGTCCCTTATGGGAAATTTCCTCCATATCGCATGGACCTTCAGAGGATTTTCTTTCCGCTATAGTTTCTTCATGGAATGCCTTTATCGTATCGCCAGCTTTGTCAAGATCATCTGCTTCCAGCTCTTGTAGAACAGGCTCTTCAGACACCAGAGGCATGGAAGGTTCCGCCGTTGCTTCCTCAATAACAGGTTCCGTTACCGCTTCCTCAATGACAGGTTCCCCGGAAACTGCGGGGGGAGCCTCAGGCTGATCCCTGCCCATTTCATCCTGAAGCCTCGTTCCTTCCATTGCGATGAATTGCGGATTCATTCCATGGGGATAGACGAAAAAATCAGACTCGATTATATATTCGTCAACATCTCTAAGGTCGAAATTAAAATTACCGCTTTTCCAGCCGAAGAGAGTATAGGCCGATTTCCCTATCTGCTCCTTCCTTATTTCATCCAGACAATCCTTATCAACCCCGAATTTTTCAACAAGCACATTATCAAGGACTCCGCCTTCTGAGGCGTCCATAGCTTCCTTTAGCTGGGCCTTATCGACAAGGCCGCTGTCAAGCAGCAACTTTTCAAGATCCTCCCCGACATCAGTGGAGAAAGCTCTGACAACCTGACCGTCCTTAAAAACCAGCTTCCCCTCACGGTCGTTGCTGGTCAGAAATAAGACCCCTGACTTCCTGCTAAGACTTACTATCTGGAGAATATCTCCAAGACCCAAATCTTCAATATTACCGACAAGACTCATTCTTCACCATTTTTACTTATAAACCGCGCACAAATAAAGTGCGCTGTCAATCCATTCTTTACGCCGCTCAAACGGCCCGGGCTATCGCTTCATTCATGCTACCGGTCCGGTAACCTTCCACATCAAGAGAGATATATTTAAATCCCTCACGTTTAAATCGCTCCAGAACTACCTTTTTCACCTCTTCAGAAAGAAACCTCTCAAAATCTTGAGGTTCCAGTTCTATTCTAGCCACATCTCCGTGATACCTTACCCTGAACTGGATAAAAGAGAGTTCCCTTAATGCATCTTCACAGGCTGCAATCATATCTACTCTATCAGCAGTTATACCTGTACCATAGGGAAATCTGGAAGACAGACAGGCAAATGAAGGTTTATTCCAGGTAGAAAGCCCCATTTTTTTACTTAGTATTCGAATATCTTCCTTATTCATACCCGCTTCTATGAGCGGGCTCCTGACTCCAAGCTCCTCAGCTGCATCTCTGCCGGGCCTGTAATCATTAAGATCATCACAGTTTGCGCCATCAACTACATAAGTTGCGCTCAGTTTCTCAGCCTCTGCCTTCAACAACTCAAAGAGCTCACTTTTACAAAAATAACATCTCCTCGGGCTGTTTTCCGAAAACCCTGGAATATCTAATTCATTTGATTCAATCACAATATGCCTTGAACCTATTTGAGCTGCAAGTTTCTTCGCCTCATCAAACTCATGGGCAGGATAAGTTGGAGATATGGCGGTTATCGCTATAGCCCTTTCACCAATAACATCTTGACAGAGCTTCAGTAAAAAGGTGCTATCCACACCTCCCGAAAATGCGACTACAGCGGAGTCCATCTCCTTAACTATAGTCTTTAGCTTTTCAAGCTTTTCGCCGGCTCTTTCCATTAATTACTTTAGCCACATCCTTTCAACTTCCGCATCAGGCAAAGGAGCGGAAACAAAAAATGTGCTTTCTTCATCTGCCGAGCTATAAAGTATCTCTGCCTTATGAGCATCTTTAAATTTACTAAACCTCAGCATCAATCCGCCGGCAAGATCTAAAACACCTTCATCAATTTTTCCGTCAAGATAAATAGTGGGGCCTGAAAAATTATTAGGCCTGAGAAGATTACCATTTTTACCCAGTGAAGATATTCTTATATTTTCAGGTTCGTTTCTACCCAAAACAGCCTTTGCGTTCTCAGTTAGCCTGAAATGCCTGCCTAGAGTAAGTATTTTCACATCTGTCCAGCTCTGTTTCTCTTTATGTTTAAAGGAATCCTTGAGCTTTACTCCAAATTTTTTATCAGTAAGCAGGCAACCTCCGGAAGCACAGGGATAATCCTCAATCCGGTAGTCGTCGGCGACCTTGATCTGATCTTTTCTCGACCTGCCCTGTATGGAAAGCAGTTTTTCCCTGTCCACAATGCCCTCAATTTCCGGGATGGTAGGGTCGAGCAATTTTGCCGATAATGGCCTAAGTATAAGGCCTTCAAGACCACTTTCTCTCTCAATAAGAAACATGGGGTCTCTTCTTTGAGACATGGGCCTTTGTCCCAGCACCTCCCCTGTTATAATAAAGGAGGCGCCTACCTCATCCATAAACTTCTTGGCGCTTTTAAATGTAAATATCCTGCAATCAACACAAGGATTAACGGCACTGCCATAACCATGCTTGGGAGATTTTATAACATCCAGATAATCAAGGCCTTTATGAACTACTTTGACCTCAATACCGAGCTGTTCGGCTGCGCTTTTTGCATGGGACTTGCATCCATCAGACATCTTTCCGTCACAAAGGCAAAAGGGGCTTTTAAAATTAAGGGCGACAACCTCTATACCCTGTTCTACCATAAGCTTGACGGCCAAGGTACTGTCAAGGCCTCCAGACATAAGCGCTATCGCTTTTTTATTCATCTTTCGGGACATATTTTTCCACTTCTCCTAAATAACTAACCTGCCTGAAACAGGTCTTTTAAAAACGGCTAAACCCTTATGATATTTGATTTTCAAGGCAGTGTCAAAATATTTGTTCCCCCCGAGGAAGACAGTAGAAAAAAATAAGAAAGTAAAACAAAGATCAAGCTATTTCAAAAAAATAATAAAAAAGATCCCATGAAAGCTACAAAAGGCCTGTAATTTGATGTGCAATTTCATCGAGAGGTAAAACCGAATCGGCAAGTCCTGCCTCTACAACTGAACGAGGCATGCCATAAATTGTTGAACTTCCCCTGTCCTGCGCAATTATTATGCCCCCTGCTTTCTTCATAGCGGCTCCGCCTGCAGTTCCATCATTGCCCATGCCGGTAAGAATAACTGCAACAGAGTCTCTTCCATATACTGATGCAATACTGCGCATAGATACATCGGCGGAAGGTCTTAAAGGAAGGTCTGAAGGTTCCTTATCAAGCTTCAAACTTATATTATCGGCTGTATTTACAACCCTGGAATGCCATCCGCCGGGCGCGATTAAAACTGTACCGGCCCTTAAATCATCACCATCTACCGCTTCCCTGACATGGAGAAGACTTTCTTTATCAAGACTTAAGGCAAGCGACTTAGTAAAAAGCGGAGGCATGTGCTGAACAACCAATATAGGGATGGGAAAATTTTCTGGGAGAGAGGGGATAATCGATCCAAGAGCCTGAACTCCGCCGGTAGAAGCTGCGATAAAAAGCAACGATTTATCGGGTCTGATGAGCTTCAAACCCTCACTTTTAATTTCAGGCAGCTTATTTATAAGCTTTTTTTTCTTTACCACCATCTTTGACATGCTGGCAGCAATTATTTTTCCAACCAGTTCATCCTTTACAGTAGAGAGGTCCGGGGAAAGACAGCCATGCGGCTTTGCCACAAAATCTATGGCTCCTTTACTCAGGGCCTTAAGGGTTACATCGGCCCCTTTTTTAGTATACCCGCTCAGCATGATGACAGGGGTGGGCCAATCCGCCATTATTTTATCCAGAGTCTCTATACCATCCATCCCCGGAAGGTTAAAGTCCAGGGTTATAACATCGGGCTCAACCTGTGAAATTTTTTCAAGAGCCTCTTCACCGCTTGAAACAAGTGAGACGACCTCAATATTCCTATCTGTGGAGATCAAGGAAGCTATAGCCTTTCTCATGAAATTGGAATCATCAACGATCATCACCTTTATCGCCACTTTATTCCAGGCTCCTTAATTCGCAGAATCGTAAGAACAAAACAGTATATTGCTATGCCTCATTCAGTTAAAAAAACAGATGAAAAAATGTGAGGGTGAATTTAGATCTTAATAAGCGCGCTAAGCCAGAGGAATATGCACCGTAGCCGTAGTTCCTTCATCTTCCCTGCTCTGAATTGATATACTGCCCCTGTGCATATCAACAACCCTTTTGACAAGGGCCAGGCCAAGGCCTACCCCCTCAAAACTTCTCGTTGTAGAGCTGTCAAGCTGTAAAAAAGGCTCAAATATGGATTTCAACTTGTCTTCACAAATGCCTACACCGTTATCGGATATTACAAATTTTATGTCTCCCTCATCACCGGAACTCACATGAAAACTAACTTCTCCACCCTCAGGTGTGAATTTCACGGCATTTTTCAGGATATGATTAAGCATAAGAACCATTTTTTTTCTGGCCCCCATTATAGGCCGCAGATCTTCCTGGCAATCGATTTTGCAGGACAGTTTCTTATCCTCAATATCTTCAAGAGCGATCTTTTTAACTTCAACAAAAAGCGACTTCACATCTATCGGCTCAAATTTCTCGGTCACCTGCTCTTCCTGTAGAGAAACCATTTCAAGAAGTGAATCAATGGCAAATCCAAGCCTTTTACCGCACTGATACATATCACCTATTATTTCCGCCTGCATGGAGTTGAGTGGACCAAGGTCCTTATTTATAAAAAGCTCCAGATAACCCACAATGGGGGTCAGCGGAGTTCTTAGCTCATGGGAAACATTCTGCATGAATTCATTCTTCATCCTGTCCATTCCCTTAAGTTCCTCATTTGCCTCTGCAAGGTCCTGCGACTTGGACTCAAGCTCTGAAGTCAAGTCTTCCATATTAATGTAGGAGTTCTGAAGCTCCTCATTTGACACCTCAAGCTCTTCAAGACTGCTTTTAAGCTCAAGATCTTGCCGCTCGATATTTGCCAGCATTCCATTAAAGTTTTCGGCAAGTGTGGCCAGATCCCTGTCTTTAGGTATTTCCGATCTATAAGATAGATTCCCGCTTTCAGCTACATCCTTTAAGAAGAGTATAAAACTATTCAAGGGCGCCACTATTGTAGACCGCACATGCAACAGGATCATCAATATTGAGATAATAATGATTACAACGGTTGCAGCGACCATTATCCGGGCCGCCCTGATTTTCCCCTCGATTTTCTGATTGAGTGCGGACATTCTGGACTCTATGGCTATATCCATCTCTGCCAGGGTATTTTCCAGCTTCAAACCAAAAGCAGACGCCTCCCTTGCGCTAAGGTCTTTTCTTTCCGGAGAAGACTCAGTGACGACCATGCTTACCATTTTTTTATACTCATCAAAATTCAGCAAAAGAGCTTTAATTGAGGCGCCAAGCGTCCCCTTAGCTTCAATATCAGAGACCGACTTCAACCTGGCCTCGGCATCTTCCACCGTTTCCACAAGCCCGTCCAGATCGAGGCTGAATCCGGCCTCGAATTTATAGAGTTCAGACTGAGATTTTTGGGTCGCTATCAGAAGGTGATGATATAGATTATTGGTGTGCCGTTCCTTTTCAAGGTCCGAATGACTTTCAACAATGGCGGCAGAATTCATCAATATTGAAGAGCCGGCTGCTACAAGGACGAAAAGCAGAAAAGCTGCATATACTTTAAACTTCCTTCTCACCTGAGTTCCTTTTTAGCATATTTATCAAAATAATCCCTGCCTGTCTTCCCCAGGCTTTCCATCATGCCGTAAACAGCGTTATAATCTTCCTTATCAGTATCCAGGAACCTTCTGGCCCTGAAGCTGGCCAGCACCGATCTCCCCGCGTCATCCTTATCCATAGCCAGAAGGATATCCTTAAGTTTTTTTTTCATTTCTTCATCAATATAAGGGGAAACAACCAGCCCGTTGGAAGGAACCCTTTCTGATTCGGCAAGAATTACAATATTCTCCCTTACCTCCTTGTTCTCACGGGCAAGACGCTTAAAAACGAGGTCCTTGGCTCCTCCAATATCGGCCTCTCCCTTAAGCACCATCATAACGACAGCGTCATGACTTCCCTCATAATAAATTTCACCAAGGAATTTTTCAGGATTCAAAACACCTCTCTCAGCCAGATAATAACGCTGAAAAAGATCCCCGGCCGTGGTAAATTCATGGACAAGAGCCATTTTTTTACCCTTCCAGGTGGAGGGGGCTATCGTCAATGAACTCCCTTTACGGGTGAAAATCAGGCCGCTATATGTTGAAACGCCATCTTCCCACTCCGGTCTGACAAGCACTTCAGTCTTTGCCACCGAACTGGCTATGACATAGTCCAGACTTCCAACAAATGCCATATCGGCAGACCCATCCTTTAAACCTTCAATTATCTTAAAGTAGCTGTCATATATCTTCATCCTTACAGGGGTATCTATCTTTTCAGATATATATTTTAGGATTGGCTTGTAGCGTTTCCTTTGTTCGAAAATATTTATTTCGGGAACCAGGCCAAGCACCAAGGCCTTCTCCTCTATAGGGGGACTGGCTTCCAAATCCAGTGCAAAGAAAAGAGAAAGACAAACAAAGGCTATATGAAAGAAAAAAATTACACTATTTTTTCTAAGCTTCATAAGCATCACCAAAATCCTCTTCGCCTTGAATAATTTCCAAAAAACTTTGGACAATTTGTGGATCAAGTTGAGACCCTGCGACTCTCTCAAGTTCTTCAAGAACCGGTTTAAGCTGCAGCTTATCTCTATAGGGTCTTGATGACCTCATTGCATCAAAGGTATCGACTACGGATATGATCCTGGCGGCCAGCGGTATTTCATCACTCTTAAGCCCGTCGGGATAGCCTCCCCCATCAAACCTCTCATGATGGTGGCGTATTATCGGTAGTATATGGGAAAGATATCTAACAGGTTTCAGGATATTTTCGCCCACATTGGGATGCTCTTTCATAATATCCATTTCATCATTACTCAAACTTGACGGTTTTTTCAATATGGAATCATCTATACCGATTTTACCTATATCATGAAGCCTGGATGCATGTCTAACCATCTCCACAAATTCAGGTTCGCAGTTCATTGTCTTTGCCAGCTTTACGGCGAAGCTGGTGACCCTCTCCGAATGCCCCCTTGTATATTGATCCCTTGCTTCAAGCGCAAAAATCATAGACTCCACTATACTCATGATATAATCGACCTGTTCCCTGTTTTTTTCCAGTTCCCTCTCGTACCTCTTTTTAACGCTTTCAATATTTCTTTTTCTTCTCTTTGCAAAAAGATCGGAAAGTTTTTTTTCTATTTCGCCCTCTTTCAGGGGTTTGGTCATGCAATCGAAGGCGCCCGCCCGCAAAGAATCTTTTATGAATGATATATCTCCCGAATCGGATATTAGCAGGACATCAGTGCCGGGGCTGCTTAATGAAATCTTTTCGAGAAGATCAAAGACATCAAGATCGGCGCTTGAAACATCTGCAATAAAAACATCGACCTTGTCCTTTAATATCCTGGCATAGGCCTTTCTAAGGGGTATAGTTTCCAGTTCATTAAATCGTCTGATTTCAGATCTGAGTTCAGCAAGTTCTGCTCTATCTCCCGATGAAATCAATATTCTGGGCTTATTGTCTTTTTCGGATAGAGCTCTCCGCGCATAGATCAAGCTATTGACGGAGTGAAGCAGCTCTTCTTTACTGAAAGGTTTAAGGAGGTAATCTCTTCCCTCAGCTCCAGACATTCCGGCTACCTTTAATTCTGCTCCATAGGTAATCATCATTATGATCTCAATATTTCCATCGCAGGTTTTGATCTCATCCGTAAGGGATCCCCCGTGCATCTCTTGCAGCTGATAATCAAGCAGGACGGCATCAGGTCTTTCCGACTTTACCAGGGCTAAGAGTTCTCCAGGCAATGCTGCGGTAATAACTTCATATCCACCAAGAGTCAGCATGGTCGTGACCATCTTCAGGGTTTGTCTATCTTTATCTGCAACGAGCACCTTTTTCATAATTTCAGCGCTCGGCTCAGATATACTTATTAACTATTTTCAAGAGTTTTGTAGTACTGAAAGGTTTAACCATATATTCGCTACAGCCGGCATCCAGGCCTGCCTGTTCGTCTTTTTCCATCGCAAAAGCTGTCAGAGCGACAATGGGAGTTTCAGCAAAATCTTCCATTTTCCTAAGCCTTCTTGTCACCTCCAAACCATCAATGTGAGGGATCTGTATATCCATAAGAATGAGGTCGGGCACCTTTTCTATAGCCACATTCAGGGCCTCTTTTCCATTTACAGCCTCCAATATCTCACAATCGATATTTTCAAGAATAAGCTTTAGCATCTTTAAATTTGCCGGGTTATCTTCAACAATAAGTATCTTTTTTTTCTTGTTCATTATATTTTCACCAAATAATTGTCTTTCTTAAAGTTGCTTATACAAAAAATCTCACATCCTTAAGCGCATTTTTTCCAAGTTTAACAGCATTTCCCATACTTTCAGACATTACGTTTTCACTATCATCCCGGGTTAAGACCAGCAAGGGCACTTCGGAAATAAAAGGTTCTTTCTTTAACTTCTCAATTATCGCATTACTGTCAAAATCAGGATGAATAAAGTTAAGACTTACAAGGTCAGAAGATAGCATATTTGAAGCCCTTAGGAGTTCCTGGTCATCCTGAAACAGCACTACTTCAAAGCCCGCCTCCTGTAACTTCTCGGAAAGCATATCGGCATCACTTTTGCCATTTTTAAACATTAAGATGAGTTTAGAGGAAAGAAGCGACTCAAGCCTTCCCATTCTAACCTCTTCCTCAAACTTACTGAAAAAGGACTGCCTTTCTTTCCCCAAAGAAACGACCTTATTATCATATAAAAGAGCATCTCTAACAGTAAAGAAAAATTTACTCCCTGAATCTGGCGATGACTCAACCCGGATTGTGCCTCCAAGCGCCTCCGTCATTTTTTTGCATATAACCAGACCAAGACCGGTTCCTTCATAATTTCTGGAATGTGAGCTGTCAATCTGAACAAATGGCCTGAAAAGCAGTCTCAAGTCCTTTTCGGCAATACCTATGCCGCTGTCTTCTATGGAAAATTCGATCAAATCGCTTTGCCTTTTGATATTTATATTGATTTCTGAAAATTCAGGACTGAATTTACTTGCGTTGCTCACAAGGTTCAGCAATATCTGGGTCAGCTTCCCCTTATCTGTTACTATTTCGCCAAGCCCGTCTTCCCCGACGATGTTTATCTTTTGACTCTTCTTTGAAATTATAGGAGACAATGTTCTCTCAATTGCCGCCAGTTCTTTTTTAACATCTATTTTTTCTATTTCCAAGTCGACATATCCCGCCTCAATCTTGGACAGATCAAGGATGTCATTAACAATCTGCAAGAGATGGAGGCCGCTGCCCAGGATGTCTCTTACGCATTCTGTCTGTTTTTCAGTAAGTTCTCCGGCAATCGCATCAAGAAGTATCTCGGAAAAACCTATAATTGCATTAAGTGGGGTCCTTAGCTCATGAGATACAAGTGAAACGAATTCTGATCTCAAACTGTCAAGCTCAAGGAGTTCGACATTCTTGGCAGTAAGCACCTCTCCCTTAATCCTGAGATCGGTAGCCAGACCTTGAAGTTTCCTTTCAGCATCGATCTTTTCAAGCCCCACGCCCAAAACGAATGCGGCAAAATTGATAAGTTCTTCATCCTTGGGCAGGAATGACTCGCCTCCCAGTA
>JAVVFD010000040.1:0-18556 GCA_032250935.1 bacterium | reverse complement strand
CGTCATTTCCGACTTGAAAGTTTATCCCGTACTACGGGGGGAATCCAGTCGCCGCATTTTTTCTGGATTCCCGTTTTCACGGGAATGACAAGTGGAAAGGTTAATGTGGTGCTTCCATAGAACAGAGGGACTTTCAGTCCCCGGTAAACCTATGCACTTTCAGTGCATAGTGGTTTATTTTACCGCGAGCTTATTATATAAATAGAAGTAAATAGTTTTATCTATGATGAATGTAAATTATCAGCCGGTAGTCAGTATAATTATTCCCGTAAAACCGGGTGGATATGTAAAGGCCCTTGAGTCGCTTAACGATCTGGATTATCCTGCCGAGAAGCTTGAGGTGCTGATTGCCGAGGGGACACAGCCCTCAAGGCAGAGAAACGAGGCGGCAAAAAAAGCCTCAGGGGATATACTCTATTTCCTGGATGATGACTCGTCTCCTGTTCGATCAAATATGAACCTTCTGGTCGCTCACTATAAGGACGACGAGGTTGCCTGTGTCGGCGGGCCTAGCATCACACCAGATACGGATAGATTCATGCAAAGATGTTTTGGACTACTGCTCTGTTCACCCTTTGGAGGTGGAGGGATACGAAACAGGTATCAGAGAAGGGGCGGGGCAAGAGAGTCTTCGGATAGTGAACTGATACTTTGTAATCTCAGCTTCAGAGCTGATTTGTATAAAACGATGGGAGGTCTTAATGAAAAGCTCTATCCTAACGAGGAGAATGAACTTATGTCCAGGATTCAGTCGGCAGGACTTAAGCTAATCCATGATCCCGATATATATGTTTTAAGAAGTCAAAGAGTTGGGCTTTGGGCCTTTGCCCGCCAAATGTTCAATTATGGACGGGGGAGGATGGAGCAAACCATAATAAGCCCTTCTTCAGCCAGCGCTATACATTTTGTTCCCGCTCTATTTGTTGCATATTTGGCCGGTTTATCTGTGATTTCTTCGCACGTTTATATGATCCCTATTCTATGTTATATTATGCTCAATCTCATCTTCTCTTTGAAGACGGCCACGGGGGAAAAAAGATATAGGGCTAAAAGATTAGTTGTTGTTTTTTTTCTGTTTCCTCTTATGCATATCGCTTATGGAATCGGAACATTCTACGGCTTAAAGAGTTTAATTCGCTGTTCACCGAAAAAGATAGCATGCGATATACGCGTAAAAAAACTGGATATCTTTGTGAAGGAATAGATATTTATCGTCATGCGCGTCAGCAATTAAAATAACCGATGTTTCTAGTCTGATATAGGAGAATCTTGGACTCTATAACTAATAGACCTATAAAAACTTTGAAAACAGGTGCAAAGCTAATTCCATTTGTTTTATTGATTTGCTCAGCTTTTCTTTTGTTTTCAAATACCTTCCTAAGCACTTGGACTTACGATGATTTTAAACTTATCGTCAATAATCCCGATATCAGGTCGCTGGATTTATTTATAAAAAATGCGCAACCGGGCAGGGTTGGGAGAGAAGTTTCCTTAATGATTGATTATTACCTGTTTGGGCTAAACCCGACAGGTTTTCACGTCCAAAATATTTTATGGCATGCCGTTAATGCGATCCTGCTAATGATTTTGGTCGGCAGATTGGGAGGCTCCAGATTTGTTGCCATGGTCTCCTCATTCTTATTTTTGATTCATCCGGTACAGGTTGAGGTTGTTGCAAACGTGTCTCATCGCAAAGACAGCATTGCACTTCTATTTATCTTCCTTTCCATGTTGTCCTATCTAGAAATATTCAAGGGGAAATATAAAAAAACCTATTCCTTTGCCTTGGCAGTTCTGTTTTTTATCATGGCCATTATGACTAAAGAAAATGCGCTTATGCTTCCTGTTATATTCATTGTTTATGAGGCCCTTTTTATTGCTGATAAAGACCGTTTCATCCTTAAATATAAACGCGGCCTGCTGAGTTTGATTTTATGTGCGAGCATTCTTGCTGCTGCATATTTTTTCTTTTTTTATGAGTTGGACCGCTATGCCCTCACACTGCAGGGACATCTTGGCCGTCAAAATTATTTTGCTCCCGATGTCTTTAGAGCGCATTATATGCTGACACTTAAATCATGGTCATTTATGGTAATGAAACTATTGCTTCCTTTGCAGCTTGCCGTTGAATATACTTTATCAGTCCCTGATTCATGGCTCGACTTTTGGCTTTTTTTGACCTTCTTTCTGCTTTTATCGTTTTTGGTTATTTTAATAAAGTATAAAAAAAGGTCGGCGATTTTGACCTTTTCTCTGCTATGGGGTTGCCTGTTTTTCTTGCCGACTTCAAATATTTTGCCTTTATCTTATTATGCAGCGGACAGATATCTATACACCCCTTCTGTAGGTTTTTGTATCATGACAGGTCTGCTTTTTGATTATGTGAAATTTAAAACTCAATACATAAAATACGGATCAATATCTTTACTAATGTTTATGATGGTCCTTCTGACCTGGAAGCAGAATGCTGTCTGGAGGTCACCGGAGTCATTATGGCTCCATTCATATAATGTGACTCCTTCATCTACCTACGCCTTAAATAATATGGGGATTATTTCCATACAAAAGGGTGAAATAAATAAAGCTATGGATTTTTTTCATAAATCGATAGAGACTAACCCGTCTAGCTCAACTGCTCAATATAACCTTGGATATCTGTATGAGGTGGCGGGGGATATAGAAAAATCCCGGCAACATTATGTAAATTTTATTAGGCTAAACGATCCTGATTTTCAGAAGGAAGTAGAAAAGGTTCGTAAAAAGTTAGGCCAAAGATAGAGCTTTGGTTAATCCGGAGAATGTATGAAAAAAGAAATTGATATAAGCATCGTCATACCTCTGTATAACGAGGAGGAGAATGTTGAATTGCTCCATGAATTTGTCAGTAAGGCTCTTAGAGAGAGCGGCAGGCGATGGGAGCTCATAATGGTGGATGACGGAAGCTCCGATGCAACGCTTGCAATTCTTAAGAAGATAGCGGCTGAGGAAAGGAACCTGAAGGTGATTTCTTTCAGGCGCAACTTCGGCCAGACTGCGGCGATGGCGGCTGGGTTCGATCTTGCGGAAGGGGCGGTTGTTATCCCTATGGATGGCGACCTTCAGAATGACCCTGAAGATATCCCCAAGTTGCTTGAAAAGGTTGAAGAAGGTTTTGATGTTGTAAGCGGATGGAGGAAGAACAGAAAAGACAGGTTTATTAACCGCAAGCTCCCGTCAATAATAGCAAACTGGCTGATCTCCAGGATTACCGGAGTTTACCTTCATGATTACGGCTGCACCCTGAAGGCCTACAGGAAAGAGGTGCTGGAGAATATTAATTTATACGGCGAGATGCACAGGTTTATCCCGGCCCTTGCAAGTTTAAATGGCGCAAGAGTTACTGAAATACCAGTTAATCACCGGGAAAGAGAGTATGGCACAAGTAAATACGGCATATCCCGAACATTTAAAGTTATTCTAGATCTGGTTACCGTTAAATTTCTATTGAGCTACTCCACAAAACCGATCCAGATATTCGGTGGTCTTGGAATAAGTTCTCTTATGTTAGGTTTCTTGAGCTTTGTAGAGATTAGTGTAAGCAAATTTGTTTATGGTGCAGATGTAACCGGGAATCCTTTCTTTTTGCTGTTTATATTGTTTATATTAATCGGTATACAATTTATTTCTATGGGACTTCTTGGGGAGATAAATATAAGAACCTATTTTGAGTCTCAGGGGAAACCGATATATGTAATAAAGGAGATTGTTGGTGGCGAAGAAAAGAGCTAAGAGCAAGGATTTAAAAAAAATAGCGGACAATTCCTGCCTCTATCCATATCTGATATTATTTTTTCTGACTCTGGTGTTTTATTGGGATTTAATATTCTCAAATAAAGTCCTCAATGCGATGGATATTCTTGCGCAGGTCCATTACTTCAAAGATTTCAGCAGACGAGCTCTGATGGAAAACCATTCTCTTCCTTTATGGTTCCCCGATATTTATGGTGGAATGCCCTCAATTTCAGCGCTATTCAATTTCTATCCTTTCAGCCTGCTCTTTCTGGTCTTTCCTGTAAATATCGGCATTAATCTTTTTACGGCGTTCCATACTTTTCTTGCCGGTGTATTCATGTATATTTACGTGAAGGGCCTGGGAGTAAAAAAGTTTGGGGCCTTAATCTCTGCCCTTACATTCATGTTCAGTTCTTATTTTATATCAAGGGCGGTATATTGCGGTCACGAGATAAAGATAAGCACTATGGTATGGATCCCTCTGGTTTTCTTCTTCTTCGATAAGGGATTAAAAGAGAAAAAAATGTCATGGTTTGCCTTTGCTGGCGCGGCAATGGGTATTGAATTGATAGCCGGTCATATGCAGATGATCTTTTATACCGGCATTGCTCTGGTTGTGTACGCTTTTTTTAATCTTTACTGGATGAAGAAGGACAATATTTCCATAGCTTATTCCAATCCGGTTTATAAAGGTTTTATAGCCATGTCGCTTGTCTTCTTCATGGCCTCTGCCGTGCAATTCATACCTGCTTTAGAATATGCAGGGCTCTCTTCACGTGGAGAAGGAACATCATACGCCTTTGCAACCTCCTGGTCTTTGCCCCCGGAGGAGATACTTACATACCTTCTCCCTGGTCTCAAGGGTCTTAAATTGTCGGGTTATTACGGACAGATGCCTATGAGCCAGGCGACTCCCTACATCGGAATTTTGCCCCTTATGATGGCGCTTATTGCGCTCATTTTCAGGAGAGGCAGATATGTATATTTTCTTCTGACACTATGCTTTATTTCGTTCTTTATAGCACTGGGAAAACATAATCCCTTTTATGAATTCATCTACAATTATGTGCCGGGCTTTAATCTCTTCAGGGTGCCCCAGATGATACTGGTGCTTGCCGCAATAGCTCTTTCTGCCCTTGCAGGTATTGGAAGTGACTATCTATTTGATTCAGGAAAAATAAAGATGTCAGCTAATATGCGGCGATATTTTATTGCGCTATTATGCCTGATTGGAACTCTTCTGCTTGTTTTGGTCGTTGCCTATTCAGGCATAGACAGCTTTTCCGAGCAGACCAGAGATTTTTTTACAAAAGCCGGGCAGCCTTCCAGCTTGAGCCTGGTAAAGCAACGTTACACCGACCTCCTGCTTGAAATAGCTTTTCTGATTATTTTCCTTTCATCTTCCCTTGCACTTGTTTATTTAAAGACAAAAGATAGGCTCGACGTGAGAATTATAAAGGTTGCACTTGTAGTCATACTTCTTGTTGATCTTTGGTATGTCGATTATAAATTTATGGAGACTCTGCCTATAAATAATGCAAGTACGCGCAGTAGCGGGGTTGTAGACTTTCTGAAAAAAGATAAGGATTATTTCAGGGTTCTGGCCGCCGGTGATATTCCAAATTATCCGGCAAACAAGTGGTCTTATTTCGGAATTCAGAGCATTGCGGGCTACCATGCCGCACCTTTGGGCTATTATTCGAATTATATGAATGAGGTGGCGCTAAACAACAGCCTTCCTGATTTGCTGAATGCAAAGTATATAATACTATCGAAGCTTCTGCCTGCACAGCTTCTGCGCAATCCGGTTTCCGGATACAGTAAATATGAACTTGTCTACAATGGCGAGGTCAAGGTTTATAAAAACAAAAAGGCCTTGCCCAGGGCCTTTATTGCCAGAGACTATAAAGTGGTAAAGGATGATAAAATTGTTCTGGCGACTCTTGCAGCGAGGGATTTTCCACTTAGAGATACTGTTTTATTGACCGAAAGGCCTACGGCAGGTTTGAAGTTAGGCGGCAAAGGGAGAAGTGCCGATTCTGTCGAGATTGCGCGATATTCGCCGGATCAGGTGGAGCTTCGGGTGGAAACCGCTTCCGATGGGATACTGGTGCTTAATGAGGTCTATTATCCCGGCTGGAAGGCATATGTAGACGGTAACGAGGTTCCGGTTATGAAGGCCGATTACCTGCTCAGGGCTATTTCTCTTGAAAGAGGCAGTCACAACGTTTTATTCTCTTTTGAACCGGTGAAATTTAAAATAGGGGCATTATTATCTGTTTTTGCGTTTTTTGTTGTTGTTCCTTTTTTTGTGTGGCAATTAAGAAAAGAGTCTAAAACAGGAAGTATTTGAATGTCTGAAGATATCAAAAAAAATGAAATAAAGCTTCATGAGCGCCTCAAGGATGAATATGGCAAGAGGTATGGATCTGAATTTGCGAAGATGTACCAATCTCACTGGAACCGGGAGATAATGGATTATATTGATACAATGGAGGGAGCCAGAATCCTCGATTGCGGGTGCGGCAATGGCGTTCTTCTTGAGGAGATGAGGGTGATCTATGCAGATTCATACGGGATGGATATTTCCCATGATATGCTAAAGTCTTCATCCTTGATTAAGGAAGGTGCTAGTATACTGGCTGTTGGAGATACGGAGGCTCTTCCATATAAGGATGAGTCTTTCGATGCAGTCGTATGTCGAGGCTCTCTTCACCATGTCCCTGATCCAGATAAGGGGCTAAAGGAGATAGGGAGGGTGTTGAAAAAAGGAGGCAGTCTTATTATATCAGAGCCATGTGCAGATTCTCTGCTTCTCAGGCTCCCCAGGAAAATATTTATAAAAAAATCCGACCGTTTTGAGGACAGTCACAGATCTTTTACTTCGAGAGAGCTTTTTCAAATGCTTAGAGACGCCAGTTTTGCTATTAAAAAAAAGAAAAAATTTGGTTTTCTTGCCTTTCCTCTCTGCGGTATGTCAGACATTCTTCCCGTTATGAAATTTCTGCCTTTCAACAAAGGCATCACAAGATTGTTGATATTTTTGGATAAAATATTTGCTTCCATTCCTATCATCAATAATGAAAGCTGGCATATAATTATAAAATCTACCAAGTCATAATTAGTGGCACAATTTAGTGTTTCCACCATTTATTGTTTAAGTACGCCAGTTTAAAACTATGCACTTTCAGTGCAAGGCTTTCAGCATTGGTTTTTTAATAATGGATAATGGAAGCCATGTCTTCCACAACTGTCATTCCCGTGAAAACGGGAATCCAGGATGTATGCTAGATGGATTTCCCCCGTGGTACGGGATAAACTTTCAGGCCGGGAATGACAAGTAAAGATGCTTATAATGCCATTCTATAAGACAGAGGGACTTTCAGTCCCCGTTAAACCTATGAGCTTTCGGTGCATAGTGGTTTATTTCCTATGAACAAGAAGCTTGCAACAGGCGCGATCTTAACTACAGTTCTTGTCTGGCTACTCCTGCGGGAGATAGATGTTAAGGTTGTATTAGATACCATTAGTGGTGTCCCGGCGTGGGGGTTTTTCGGCGGGCTCTTTATTTATTTTACCTATTACATCTTCCTGACACTGCGCTTTGACAGCCTCATTCATTCCCGGAAGACACCCTTTATAAATCTCCTCGGTATTACTTCTGTTCATAATATGCTAAACAACCTTCTCCCCGCAAGGAGCGGCGAACTGTCATACATATATCTTGTGAAAAAGAGGTTTGATCTCCGGGGCAGCGAAGGGGTGGCAACCCTGCTTGTGGCAAGAATAATGGACTTTATTGCTATCTTTTCATACTTTATTCTCGCCGCACTTTTTATTTTAAAGATAAAATCTATTCCGATTCTTATAGCTATCAGTTGTGTGCTTATAGTTTTTCTCTTATTGTTTCTTTTTTATCTTCAGAATATGGTAGATCTTGTTGTCTTGATACTGGAAAGGACTTCATCTCCTGGCGTTTCACTTTGCAACACTATCGCCGAGAAAGGGCGGGCGGTTTCAGCATCGATAAAAACCATGTCTGGCGGAAGACAATATCTTAAGTCTTTTGCCCTTACTGCTCTTATCTGGGGGCTTAGAAACTTCATGCTTTATTTCATTGTCATTAGCATGGGTATTAGCATTGAGTTCTGGGAGCTTGTATTTGCAGCTACAGCTATGTTTGTAATGGTAAGCCTTCCCATACAGGGAGTGGCCGCCTTTGGCACACTTGAAGCTGGCTGGGCTGCCGGATTCATGATGGTTGGTGTAGATAAAGAGGTGGCAATATCCACAGCTTTCGCGTTCCATATAATACTGTTAGCTTATACCGTCACCCTGGGAATTTCAGGATATTTTTTCATGAAATTGAGATTTGATGATAAATAGCAACTTTTTGTACCTACGGTTCAGGTTCGAGGTATAGAATTTGCTTTGATTTATTTTTAATTATTGATGCTCTTATGTTACTATGTCATCGCAATTGCGATAGAAGATTTATATGGCAATGAAAGAATGAGAATTGCCAGACGAGTTTACTGAAAAAACTAAAGGATTTATCTGTGAAGGGAAAACTCAATTTTGCATTAATAGGTTGCGGCAGAATAGCCGCAAGGCATGCCCAGATACTTCAAAGTATGGATGATGTCAATCTCGTTGCGGTAGCGGATACTTGTGAAGAAAGGGCCTCGGATTTTGCTGATAAATATGGTTCAAGGTACTACGCAGACTATAATGATATGCTGGCGCATGAAAATATCGATGTAGTAAACGTCCTTACGCCAAGCGGCAATCACGCAGAGATCGGCATAGATGTGGCGAGAAGCGGAAGGCATGTTGTAGTTGAAAAACCGATGTCTCTTCGCCTTGAGGATGCAGATGCCTTGACGGAGGCATGCTCCGTAAATGGAGTGGAGCTCTTTGTGGTTAAGCAGAACCGCTTTAATCTCCCTGTGAAAAAGCTGAAAGAGGCCGTTGACGCAGGCAGGTTCGGCAAGCTTGTTCTCGGTACTATCAGAGTGAGGTGGTGCAGGCGGCAGGACTACTACGATCAGGATGCCTGGCGCGGGACTTGGGCTATGGACGGAGGAGTTCTGACGAATCAGGCGAGTCATCATATCGATCTCCTCCAGTGGATGATGGGGCCTGTTGAGAGTGTAATGGCCAAGACAGGCACCATGCTCACTAATATTGAGGCTGAAGATACGGGAGTTGCCATACTGAAGTTCCAAAACGGGGCACTTGGGGTGATTGAGGCGACAACCTGCGCCAGGCCCAAAGACCTTGAAGGCTCTATCAGCATACTTGGAGAAAAGGGAACAGTCGAGATAGCCGGTTTTGCCGTTAACAAGATGAAGACATGGGATTTTATAGAGCCGATACCGGGCGATGAAGAGGTAATAGAGAAATATGCCCAAAATCCACCCGATGTATATGGGTTTGGACACCATGAATTCCTGCGTAATGTTGTTGATTGTGTGAATGAAGGCAGGCGCTCGATTGTCGATGGCATTGAAGGCAGAAAGTCGCTTGAACTTATCAACGCAATATATGAATCGGTTGAGACGGGAAAAGAGGTCTTTCTGCGTTTTAAGCCTAAAAAGTGTCGTCTCGGCATGACGGATGAAGACTGAGTTCAGGAAATATGATAACGTTCGTCTCGGTGAGGGGGCCAATGTCGGCGATTATGTGATTTTGGGTCTTCCCTCGGCAGCTAGAGAAGGGGCCGGGCTTGTTACAATTATTGGCAATAACGCCCTCATCAGGTCTCATACTGTTATATACGCGGGAAATGAGATAGGAAGCAGCTTCCAGACCGGTCACAATGTGATGGTCAGGGAAGATAACAGGATCGGCGATAATGTCAGCATTGGAACTGGCAGCGTTGTTGAACATCACGTAACCATTGAAGATGATGTGAGGATACATTCTCAGGCATTCATCCCCGAATATTCTATCCTTAAAAAGGGCTGCTGGATCGGGCCGAATGTGGTTCTGACCAACGCCCTTCATCCCCTCTGTCCCAAGGTCAAGGATTGTCTGAAAGGTCCTACCATAGGCAGGAACAGCAAGATAGGCGCCAATGTGACGATCCTGCCCGATGTTACAGTAGGAGAAAGCGCCCTTGTGGGAAGCGGCTCAGTTGTGACGAAAGATGTGCCCGCTGGCGTGGTGGTTGCCGGTAATCCTGCAAAGGTGATTAAGAGGGTGGATGAACTTACCTGCCCCTATGAGTTGATAGATAGACCATACGAGTAAGAAATAATCAGGCTCACGGATTGACACGGAAAATGCGGATTAGAAGATAAGGAATATTATTATAGTTTCGTGCCTGAATGTAGGTAAGCTGAGTTGAAGTACAAAATATGGAAGAAATAAGAAGATCCTTTTAAATCAGATTTAATCCGTGAGCTAAAAAATGAAATATGAAGACGTAACTGAAAAAGTTATTAACATTTTTTATAAGGTCTATAATACGCTTGGTTATGGATTTTTAGAAAAAGTATATGAAAATGCGATGATTACAGAGTTCGAAGGCCTGGGTGTTGATTATGCTAATCAGGGGGCTGTAAAAGTTTATTATGAAGGACACATTGTCGGCGATTATGTCGCAGACTTTATTGTTGAAAATAAAGTAATAGTAGAATTAAAAGCTATCAGGCAACTTACAAAAGCTGATGAAAATCAATTGTTAAATTATTTGACAGCGACCGATTTAGAAGTAGGTTTGTTATTAAATTACGGGGAAAAACCGGAAATTAAACGTAAGGTTTTTGATAATGAATTGAAAGGTTATAAACAATCGAATAATTCTTTGTGATTAAAGATAAAGAAAAGACTAAGCTCACGGATGACACGGAAAAAACGGATTAAGAGATAAATAAAATTAAAATAGTTTTATGCCTGAACGTAAGTAAGCTGAGTTGAAGTAGGAAATAGGGAAGAAATAAGAAGATCCTTTTAAATCAGATTTAATCCGTGAGCAAAATGATGAAAATACCATTTGTAGATCTGACAAGACAGCACCTGCCCATCCTGGATTCCTTGACCGAATCTTTTGAGAAGGCCATTAAAGATTCCTCCTTTATTATGGGAGAGGGCGTCAGTTCCTTTGAGGAGTCTTTTGCCTCTTTTTGCGGAGCCGAGCGTTGTGTAGGCGTTGGAAACGGCACCGATGCCCTGGTTCTTATTCTAAGGGCATTGGGCGTAGGCGATGGCGATGAGGTTATCACTGTTCCCAACTCTTTTATTGCGACGACGGAGGCTATTACGGCAACTGGGGCAAGACCGGTATTTGTCGATGTAGATCCCGACAGTTTCAATATTGATCCCATGAAAATTGAAGCTGCCATTACTGATAAGACAAAGGCTTTAATCCCTGTCCATCTCTATGGCCAACCGGCCGATATGAGGGCGATTATGGATATCGCCTTAAGGCATGGGCTAAAGGTCATTGAAGATTCGGCACAGGCCCATGGCGCGGAGTATGACGGTAAAAGGACGGGCTCTTTAGGTCATGCGGCGGCCTTTAGTTTCTACCCCGGCAAGAACCTCGGCTGCCTCGGTGACGGGGGAGCGGTGGTAACAAGCGACAGTGACCTTGCCGAAAGAGTGGCCATGCTCAGGAACCATGGGCGCAGGGAGAAGTATCTCCATGATCTGGAAGGGGTAAACAGCAGGCTTGACACCATACAGGCGATATTTTTAAGTAAGAAACTGGAATACCTCGACAGATGGAACGATCAGAGAATTGATGCCGCTTCGCTCTATGGAGACCTGCTTGCGGATATTGACGGGATCAAGCTCCCCGTTGAATCGGATAAGGTTCGCCATGTATATCATCTATATGTAGTAAGGGCAAAAAGAAGGGACGAACTTGCCGCATATCTGAAAGGAATGGGGGTTTCTACGGGCATTCATTATCCCGTGCCGCTTCATCTTCAGCCGGCATATGGATGGATGGGACATAAAAATGGCGACTTTCCCGTAGCGGAAGGGATGGCCGGTGATATCCTCTCTCTTCCCATCTTCCCCGGCGTTAAAGAGGAAGAGCAGGCCTATGTGGCGGAGAAGATAAAGGCGTTTTATAATTAACCCGTTATGGCTCACGGATTGACACGGAAAGTGCGGATTAAGAGATAAATAAAATTAAAATAGTTTCATGCCTGAATGTGGGTAAGCTGAGTTAAAGTACGAAATATGGAAGAGAAATAAAAAAATCCTTTTAAATCAGATTTAATCCGTGAGCAAAAATATGAAGAATACCAAACCTGAGGTCTCCATATTCATCCCTGGCTATAACGAGGTCGGTAATGTCGAACTTCTTTTAGAGAAGATTGATAGATCTTTCAGAGAGAACAAGATCAACGGTGAGCTGGTATATGTCAATGACGGCAGTATTGACGGCACGGCTGAGAAACTTGAGAATCTTAAGGGAAAATATAAGTTTTTAAGGGTCTTTCAGCACAGGATCAACTTTGGCCTTACCGAGGCTATGAAAACAGGCTTTCCCGAGTGTCGGGGCGATTATGTGATATTCCTCCCTTCCGATCTGGAATCCGATCCGGAAGAGGATATTCCTAAAATGCTGGGTAAACTCAAGGAAGGTTATGATATCGTTGCAGGCTGGCGGCAGGGTCGGAGAGACGGCAAGTCTTTCATGTCGGGCATCTATAATGTGGTATCCCGGAAACTCTTTAATGTCTCTGCCCATGATATGAACTGGATCAAGGCGTTCAGGCGCGAAGTCCTTGATGATCTCGAGCTTAGAAGCGACTGGCACAGGTTTATCCTGATGATAGCCGCATCCAAGGGGTATAAGATAGGGGAGGTGAAGGTCAACTGGCATTCAAGGAGGTCGGGGAGTTCCAAGTTCGGCTTCTGGAGGATACCCAAGTCTTTGTTGGATGTGTTGGTTGTAAAATTTCTTCTGACATATTCTAAAAAACCTATGTTTTTTTTCGGCCCTGTAGGTGGAATGGTGGTATTTACAGGAATTGCAATTAATATATATCTTGCGTGGCTATGGTTTTTTCAAAATACACAGGTGAGACCTGTCTTTATCTTTTCGCTGGTATTGATAGTTATAGGTCTTTTTATCTTTATGGTAGGATTTCTGGCGGAGATGGTCGTGGGTTATGAGAGCAGGCTGGAGAATTTAAAGAAAAGTCTTAAGCGCTAGCTCTGTGCGATCTTCTTTCTTTAACGGAGGGTAAGTTACAGTAGTTGAAACTTTTATTCCTGACACATAATTATCCTCTTTATGAAGGTGACATACGAGGAAGATTTTTTCAGCCCCTTATTGAGGGACTACTTAAAAATGGCATAGAAGTGGTTGTCTCGACGCCGTTTTGGGAATCTGAGTACGATAGTGGAACTGAGGTACTTGAGTCAATTGCCGATGAAAGGGTCGTAAGGTTTTTATGGGAAGGGGCTCGGCTACAGGCACTGTCTCCATGGCGCATAAAGGATCTTGTCAATTTTACAGGTTTTTGCAGGGCATGGTTCAGATCGACAGGAAAAATAATAAAGAATGAGGGGAACTTCGATTTTGTCCTTGCAGCCTGGGCTATCCCTGCGGGCTTGCTGTTTTTTAATAAAGCTTTTAGAGATATCAGAAAAGGGGTCTGGTTTCTCGGCACCGATTTTAATCGTTTCATGCAATTTCCCTTTAATAAGGTTTTGCAAGGTATTGTGTCTCGCTCTGATGAAGTCTGGGCGAACAGCAAGGGAATGGCTGAAGCTGTGTCGGCCAAACTAGATAGAAAGACATCCTTTTTGCCGCTCATTGCGGGCAGACCGGGGTGTGATACTATACCTATCCGCATGGATGTCCCGAAAGGAAATACGCTTCGCTTACTCAGTATCGGGAGGTTGGAGAGTGTCAAAGGCTTTGATCTCTCCGTAGAGGCCTCTTTGCGACTAGCCGAACAAGGTGTCGATATAGAATATGAAATAATAGGAGATGGTCCGTTAAGAGAAAAGTTGAATCGGATGATTGCCGGTAAAACGGAAAAAATACGCCTTCTTGGGAAGGTAGATGATGAAACATTGCTCAATCATTTGGCAAATTGTGATGCGGTAATTATTCCTTCCAGATCGGAGGGTATGCCGCTTGTCTTTTTTGAGGCGCTTGAGGCCGGTAAAATGGTCATAGGAACGGATGTGGGCGACCTTGGTTATTGCTTGAGGGGCAGTACTCTAGGCAGGGTGACGCCAGTCGGCGATGTTGAAGGTTTGGCGGAAAGTATGAGAATGATAGTTAGTGGTAACTTCAAGTACGACAGGCTGGCTGCCGAAAAAATAATGAATGAATATAGTATCAAAAGCTCGGTAAATAAAATAAAAAAGGCCATGACTAAGTGATGAAAAATTCATATAAAAACAAAAAAGTTCTTGTGACGGGAGCTGGTGGTTTTATCGGCAGCCATCTGGTTGAGGCATTGGTTAAAAGTGGCGCTGATGTAACTGCGCTTGTTCATTATAATGCGCTCAACTCATGGGGAAACCTTGAGGAGTTGGCTGCCGAAATATTAAGCAAGGTCAATGTAACAGCCGGTGACATTACAGACGCCAGTTTTGTCAGGAGACTGACAGATGGAAATGGAATCGTATTTCACCTTGCAGCACTAATCGCCATACCTTATTCTTACGTTGCCCCGGTGAGTTACGTCAGGACAAATGTTGAGGGGACGGTTAATATGCTTGAGGCGGCCCGGGAATGCGGAGTCAGTCGTTTTATCCATACATCTACAAGCGAGACTTACGGGACGGCGCACTATACACCGATAGATGAAGACCACCCGATGCAAGGCCAGTCACCCTATTCAGCCAGCAAGATATCTGCAGACAAGATGGCAGAGAGCTATTACAGGTCTTTTGGTCTACCCTTGGTCACGGTGAGACCCTTTAATACCTATGGCCCAAGACAGTCTGCCAGGGCGGTGATCCCCACCATTGCCATGCAGCTTGCCGGTGGAGTATCTACTCTTAAGCTAGGGGCGCTAGACCCTGTCAGGGATATGAACTATGTGGAGGATACGGTCAGGGGGTTTATGATGGCTGCACTTGCAGGTGAAGATTGTCTTGGCGAGGTTGTCAACCTTGGAACGGGACGCGGCGTAACTATAGGTGAAATAGCTAATAAATTGATGGAAATATCGGGTAGTCAGATCGGTATAGAGGAAGATGGATCGCGCATTAGGCCGGATAAGAGTGAGGTTTTTAAGCTTATTGCGTCGAATGAAAAGGCTAAGAGATTCTTAAAGTGGGAACCCTCCGTCTCTCTTGAGGAAGGACTTAAAAGCACCTACGACTATGTGAGTTCGAATATGAACAGGTATAAGCTTAAAGAGTATAACATATGATGGGGAAGGTCTGATGAAAGCGATTATATTGGCCGGTGGCGAGGGACGAAGACTGCGACCCTATACAACAATACTGCCTAAACCATTAATGCCCCTGGGTGACAGGCCTATACTGGAACATTTAATCTGCCAGCTTAAAAACTTCAATATTAAAGAGATTGTGCTTTCTGTCGGCTATCTTGCGGAACTCATAGAGGCTTATTTTGGTGATGGAAGTAAATATGGAGTCAATATATCCTATCTGAGGGAGAATAAGCCTCTTGGCACGGCCGGGCCTATAAGAAATATCGAGAGCATGGATGAACCATTCCTTGTTATGAACGGGGATATTCTGACCGATCTGGACTTTGATGCCTTGATCACCTTTCATAAAAAGAAAGGCCACTCTCTGACAATCGCAACTTATAAAAAAGAGGTACAGATCCAGCTGGGTGTACTTGATATTGATGCCGACTCCTCCGTCATAGGCTATACGGAAAAACCGGTTCTTTATCATACCGTAAGTATGGGGATCTATTATTGCAATCCTTTAGTCAAGAAGTACATTCCTGAAGATAGCCGATTTGATCTCCCCGATCTTGTAAAGGGAATATTGGCTGATGGACAGAGTGTAAATGCTTATAGCCATACAGGTTACTGGCTGGACATCGGCCGCCATGAAGATTACGAATATGCACTTGATCATCTGGGAAACTATGTAGAGGAAAAATGAGTAACAAGGCAAGGATTCTTGTTACTGGCGCATCCGGGTTTTTAGGTTCAGAGCTTTTAAGAGAGCTTGAAGCGCATTTTTATGACGTTGTTTCTTTAACAAAAAGGGGCGTAGGCAGGGCAAATTCTATTACAGGAGATATTACACTTCCGGGGGATTGGCAAAATGAAGTCCGTACCGGCGGTTTCACGCATCTGTTTCATCTGGCCGGATGCAACAAGGCGGATGATCCTTCAAATTTTTACAAGATAAATGTTGAAGGGACAAGAAATCTCTTCGATGCCTTAAGGGGGAGTTCCGTGTCATGGAGATTAGTTGCAAGCAGCGGTGCAGTATACGGTAAGCAGCCCGATGATCTTTTCCCGATAAGTGAGACCGTGGCGCCTGAACCTCTGGGAGACTACGCAGTATCAAAATTGCAGCAGGAAAAATTAGCGACTACCCTTTCTAGGGATGTCGGTGTAGAGAAGCTCTGTATTGTCAGGATTTCCAATCTCATAGGGCCGGGCAGCTCAAATGAGTTTTTCCTGGGCCGCATAGTAGAGATGGTAAGGAGATTGGCAAAAGGCCCAACTGAAAACCGGGTTTTGGAGCTTGGTTGCCTTGAAGGAACCAGAGATTTTCTAGATGTACGCGATGCCGCTAAGGCTCTCATTAAGATGATGGGGGTTAAGGCCTGTGGCACATATAACCTCGGCTCAGGTGTCGAGTATAGTCTTCACAATATCGTGGATGAGGTAGTCAAACTGGGCGGCGTTGAGGGTATGAGGGTTGTTGAGGACAAGAGCAGGTTCAAAAGCGTGATCAAGAGGCAGGTCCTGGATATTAGCGCTCTTGTAAAACTTGCCGGGTGGAGACCGCAGATTGCTTTGAAAAGCTCTATAAGAGACATGTTGAACGCATAATGGTGGGCAGCCAGGAAAGAAATAGTCAGGAATACAGGAAGGTTTTGCTCAAGTGGTTGTGGCGAATTGCGACTGCGGCTATTATAACGGCGGCGGTTTTTTTTATTGGGGATATTATAGGAGAGCAGTGGACGATTGTTAAAAAAGGTCCAGAGACTATTGTCTGGGGCAGGTTATTTGCAGGACTCTTGATTTTTGAGATGTACTGGGTTTACCAGGTTTTTTTTATGAGACATGTTATGTCGAATATGGGCAGCAAGCTGTCGATATTGCAGGCCTTTTACATGTATTTTTCAAGCAATCTACTGGCCTATATTCCAGGCAAGGTTGCCAATTTTATAGGCATGGCCGCCTTGGCAAAGAGGATCAAAATATCGCGAACGCATACAGTGACTACCGTCATGCTCTTGCAGGTATATTCACTTGTCAGCGGTACATTCCTGATCGCTATCTTTAGGATTGTATCTGATGAAAAGATCGGACTGCTCATACCGGATAAGTGGATACCCATATTAACCTTGATAGCAATAGCAGGTATAACATCGGTATCTCCTTTCATCCTCGGACCGGTATTTTATGCCTTAAGGAGGGTGACAGGAAGAGAAATAAGAGATATAAACCTCACCTTTTTAGATCACCTGGTTCATGTGGGCAGATTTTCCTTAAGCTGGCTTATATTGGGTACTGCAATGTGGTTTATTGTCTCTTCATTCGGTATTTACCCGCTTGGAGCTGTGCCTATGATGAGTGTCACCGTTGTGATTATTGCCGGTTATCTCATGGGGCTGCTTGCTGTGATTGTCCCGGCAGGGTTTGGAGTGGCTGAGCTAGGTTTTGTTTACGGGTTCATGAAACTATATGAACCCGCCCAGGCAGTATGGGGGGCCGCATCGTTCAGGCTGACGGCGTTGGTGACGACGTTGATTTCTTTTCTTTTTGTCTGGAGCATAGATAAATATTTTAAAAAAAATGCAGTAGATACTGCTGTTGTTTGACTTAAATATAATATTTGATCATTTTAAAAAGTTATTCTGAGAGGCGCTTGGTGTGAAGACAGTAAATAAAAAGAAAGGAAGTAAAAAGATTAGTTGGCAGCTTTATGCTCTAGTTTTGATTGGAGTTTTAGTTGCTTTTCTTAGAATGCATTCGGTAGGAGACCCTCTGACCAGAGATTTGTCAATGTATGCCTATGATGCACATGAGCTCATATTAGGCAGCAAGATGTATACTGACATATTTAGCATGAGAGCGCCAGGAATTCAAGCTACCTATGTTTTGGCTGAACTCGTTTGGGGTTACGAAGAATCCAGTGTCTATTTGCTGGGAGTCTTGTTTACTCTTATATCACTTGTTTTTTTATTCTTATTCATCAACCTGTTAGCTGGTGCAAACGTTGCCTTGATTGGGGTTGTTTTATATGGAATTTCGTCTAATTCACTCAGCTTGGGGGCGAATCAACCTAATGGTGAGACATTTATCAATACATATACAATTATTGCTCTCTGGGCTTTTGCAAAATTTTCTATAGGTCACAGAGCTTACCTTGTGCTAGCGGGGCTTTCCTTTGCTGTTGCCTCTTTATACAAACAGACGGTTCTTTTTCCTTTTTTAGCAATGGCTTTATATATTATTTTGCCTCAGGGCAAAATTGATATAAATGTTTGGCTTAAAGAGAGCGCAACCAAGCTGCTCAAGTTCGGTCTTCCATCGGTTTTTGTCTGGTCAGCTCTTTTCGCCTATTTTTTTCTGAATGGGAGGTTTGGTGACTTCTGGGGGGATGTCTTTTCGCATAGTGAAGATTACGC
>JAVVFD010000003.1:0-58099 GCA_032250935.1 bacterium | reverse complement strand
TTCCTGTACGTCAGGTCAGTGCTTTGCCTTCGGTTCCCTCCAGACTCTCCCTCACGAGAGAAGCCCTGTCCGTTCAGTCCCGCTGAAAGCGGGATTCCCCTTACCGGGTCTATAGAGGACTTTCACCTCCAAGAGATTGCGCCCTGCCGGGCGCACATAAAAAAGGCCCCTTATTAAGGGGCCTTTTCTTGTCGTAATAAAATTATTTAAGCCGATTTATTTGATCGTGCTCAGCAGTTCAGGCGCCGTTACGAGTTCCCTGACGCCATGGGCATGATGATCGTTGTATTCATTGTGGCTGCACCACTTGGCAAAGTCATCAATGTCGAGGGTCTCGCATGATGATCTCACATTCCAGTTTACCTGGTATGGAGAGCAGTGGTCATTGCTGTAGCTTGTACCGGTAGTTGAACCTGTATATCTGACGATGTCGCCTTTTGGTGTAACGGGTTCCTTGTCATTAAACTTGACCGTGCCGTCTTTTTCAAGAAGGAAGACCTGGGCCTCAACCCTGAGCTGGGGGTTGGCACATGTCTCAGTCATACAGGCGCCCAAGCCGGCGCCGGGCTTTATTCCTTTGGCATCCGTGTCGCAGCTCGTGTAGACCCAGTGAACCTCTATCGTATCGCCAGGCTGAACCCCCTCACAATGCTCATACTCTACATGGCTCCCCTTTGCAAGTCTTGCAGCCGAGGGCTCTTTGCAGGCCCAACCGGAATTGTCGCCGTCTGCTACGTAAGTGGAATACTCTGGAGCCTTGTGCTCCGCGTTTCTGTGGAAATGCACGTTGCAGAGGTTCATATCCTTATAATCAGGAGTGCTGTTGAACTGGACATCGTTAGTACCTTTTGTAAGGCTTATGTCCCTCGGTGATTGCGGCCCTGCCCCCACGCATTGATTATCCTTATGATCCGCCTTTTTTGCGCCGCTGGCATAAGCTGCGCCTGTAAACATGATTACCGAACAAAACAGTGCCAATAAACCTTTCATAAAAACTCCTCCAATTGAATTAATACTTAATTTTTTATGCAGGGATACTAAAATAAATACACCCTTTTTTCAAGTATTAATATTCGTCTTTACCCGTGATTGACCTGCCTGAAGTTCCTGCCTTTTTTAGGCGGAATCAACAGGATGTTAAGGATTTAGATCTATCAGTAACGTATAAGAGGAGAACCGGTCAAGCCGTATGTTCAATCAAAATCCTGGTCCCTATCCCGATAAGTATAAGCCCCCCTAATATCTCAATCCTGCTTTCGAAGAAGTGACCAAACCTGTCACCGATATAGACTCCCAGGAAGGAAAGGAGGAAGGTTATTACCCCGATAATAGCCGCAGGGGCTATGATAGCAACGTTGATAAATGATAGAGACAGGCCTACTGCCAGCGCATCTATACTGGTCGCGACAGATAAAACAATAAGCACGTAGAGATTAAGCGGGTCCCTCTCATCCTTTTCCTCATCCATAACGGTAGATTCATATATCATCTTGCATCCGACAATAAGAAGGAGAATGAAGGCTATCCAGTGGTCTATGGCCGATATAAGATCTCTCATCCCCAGCCCGGCAAACCAGCCGATGATCGGCATAAGCGCCTGGAAGGCTCCGAAAAAGAAGGCTATCCTCAGGGCATATCTGATTCTTAGCCGCTTAATTGCAATGCCGCTTGTAATGGAAACAGCGAACGCATCCATGGCAAGACCAAGGGCGATAACAAATATTGTAAGCGTATTCATAGCTATTATTTTTGAGGCATAACTAAAATAAGGTATTGGAAGTAATTTTTTAAGGGGCAAAAAAGTCGCTTTGAGGAAAGGAGATCTTTCATTGAACTCAAACTTTCCTCCAGGTTCTAACCCTTAGCGTGAAATCAGTCATCTGGTAGATAATCTTCCCGTCTACGCTGAGAAAGCCGTCGGCCCTTACCATCTTCCTCTCATCATCGAAGCCTGTGATTACCGCTTCAACCGTCACCATATCGTTGGCCGGGATAATCTGGCCGCGATAGGTCCATTTATGCCTTTCGCCGAGGACTATGCTTTCAAGCTCCGTAGCTGCACCTGTTGCCCAGCGTCTTAGGGCAACCACTTTCAGCAACTGGATAAATGACTCCAGGCCGAGTGAGCCCGGACAGACTGGATCCTCAAAAAAATGGGCCTTGAAAAACCATTCATCGGGATCGACCTTTTTGATTCCCCGGATGAAACCGAGGCCTTCAGGCCCGCCATCCTTCACAAAGAGGGAGACGGAGTCGATCATCCTCATCTTATCTTCCGGGTAAGGGGCATCAGGCGGATAATCAAACTCTTCCCCTCTTGCTATCTCATCATCTGTCGGCTTATAGGGGATCGCATCGCGCACACCGACCTGCTGGGCGAGAGATTCCTTCGAGAAGAAACCGAATACAGTATCTCCCGTATATACCGGCCCAAACCTGTCCGATATCTCAAAGTCGTAACTTTGAATTATCATTCCACCACTGCTCGACACGCGGGTAATCTTCACCCTTGTAGTAAGCGTGCCGGACCCGGCAGTAACCGCGCGGCGCTGAACGGCGTTGCCATCGAGGTTTCTAAATGACAGATCTATGGGGCTTGTAAGGGCGGAGCCCAAATACCCTGCGAGCCATCCGCATGGTTGCAGGCCAGTCTCAAGAAGAACGCTAAATGGCATATCCTTCTGGCGGTTTGCCCCGAAATACCATGCATCTTCCGGCACATCATATTCCGCTTCAACCACTGCGCCTTCAACGAGCTTCCAGGGCTCGCCCTCAATGTAGGTTACGCGATCAATAAACTGAAAGGGAGGACCGGGAAGGCGTGCTATTTTACGTCCCTCGTCAAATATCTTATATGGCTCGCCAAAGGCCTCTGAAGGTTTTCCAACTGCAAAGGCGAGTATCTGTTCATAGTTATACAGTGCTTTTTTCGGGCCTGTTTCCGCCGGAACTACAGGCTTGGCAACACCATTCCAGAGAGACTCCACCTTATTACGATCCAGCCCGGAAAGGCGAACAGACATGTTAGGTATCTCTACTATAGCCTTGCCGTCTGCAAACATGAGGGCATCCACTATGGCAAAAGGTTCCGGCATATAGCCCAGTTCTTTAATGCTCACCTGGTAGGTGACCTTCCTGGTTTCTTCAGTTACCTGTCCGCGGCACTTAAGGCCGCTATCGACACCGGGGACAGGCTCGCACCATGTCTCCCCCTCCCGGCCTAGCCATCCCATACGGAGCAGATAGATGCGCAAGGTATGCATGCAGCACTCATACATGAGGGTTCCCGGCATGACCCTGTCATCAACGAAGTGGCAGACGAGGAACCAGTCCTTGGGATCTATATCCATCTCGGCGACTATCTGGCCAAGACCATAGCGGCCCGCATTGGGGTCGATCTTTACGACGCGGTCTACCAGTTTAAGAAGGCCGCCGGGAAGGGTATAGGGGCGCGCCAGTTCCGGCATATCAAAGGCCGGCCCGAAGCAGCTCTTTAGATCGCCTGCATAGAGGGCATCAACCTGCCTTTCATCATAAGACTCTACAGCCATAGGCAGGAGTTCACGCCAGTCGCCCGGGAGCTTCCCGGGCTGTTCCATAAGGTCCAGCCTGGTATGGACTATCCCTTTTCCGGCGGCCAGTTCCTCTTCTGTAAAGAAACCGGCGCAGCCCTTTTGCATGCTTAGCAGCGGTTCGCCATTTACGGTCCCCTCGAAGCTGAAGTTGAAGAGATAGGTCTTATCCTGCTTAAAAAAGCGCTCGATTTTTATATCATAATGGATCACTTCGCCAACAACGGGAAGGCCGCGATGAAAGGTAACCACCGCATCAAGGAGGCGATATACGGCCTTTCCCTTCCCTATAAAATCTATCCCCAGGTAGCCCGAAAGAAAGAGGTCGGCCTGCCCGGCCTCTACGGCAATGCATGTGGGGATGCGTCCGCCATCAAGATACCACCTGTCGGCGGTAACGTCATGTTCAGTTACGACCCTGCCGCTCGTCATGGAACGCGGCTCCCCCTCAACGCTTATGATGCGGTCCACCAGCATTAGCGGCTCGTCGGGCAGACGGACCCTGGTGGGGTATGTATCAACCTCGGCAAACTCGGGTCCCAGCATCTTGGCGATAGAACCTATAGCAAACTCCATGCACATATCACGGTCGAAGGCGATCTCCCTTGAAGCCTGCCGAGCGGCGGGCGCGTCCGTTGTCGCCTGAGCTATACCGCTTATCCCTTGAAGCAGTTCTGCCGGTATCTCCTCCCCCGCATCCACCATCTTCTGCAGTATAGACATCTGCAAGGAGGCGCTCTCTAACATGGCATTGGTAGTCGCTTCGGAAAACCTGAGATATGCCTCGTGGGCCTCAAGCTTCAGTCGGCTTGCCTCTTCAAATTCGGATACAAAAGAAGCTTCGCCATCTGAAGCCGGCACAGTTTGAGCTGCCCCGGCTTCAGCGTAGATCTTTTTGAAATTGGCTGCATGATTTCCAGCGGCAATCGGTGATTCGATCTCGGTCTGCTCCTCCTTCGGTTGTAGCGGAAGGGGCAGATCAAAAGGCTTGCCGCCAATAGTTGTGAATATGCGCTGGCTTGCCTCTTCTTTAGACGAATGCATCATATTTTCCGGATAAAGCTTGCCGAGATCGAGCGGAATACCCTCTGCCGAGCAGCGCGCAAGAAACCGGAGAAAGAGCGATGTTGCGTCCTGACCCGGAAAACAGGCTGCGCGCGTCATATGAGGTCTGCCTTCAAGTATCGAAGAGATCATGCGGCTGCATGAATTGCCCGGCCCCATTTCAAGAAAGACCCTCACACCGTCGTCATAAGCCTGTTCTATCACCCTCGTATAATCCACCGTCTCAAGGGCCTGTCCGAGTATCACATCGGCTGCGCTCTCGCTGGTAAGCTCATAGCGCCTTCCAAGGGCGGAGCTGTAAAAATCAATCCCTTTGGGAGGAGTGGTTTCAAAAACGTGAAGATCACGGTACGGTTTGGATACGGACCTTGCCACCTCGCAGTGAACCGTTGTTACCCCCCTTAGAACTATAAAGTGACACCCCAGCTCTTCAACGAGAGCCTCTACCTGCATGCGGTCTCCACCAACAATGCATTCCCTGTGAGTATTTATAATGAGCAGATAGGCTCTGTTTTTTCCTTTAAGGGCATGCTTTACATCCCCGGCCGGGGTGTCAACAATCCCCATCACCCAGTCAACCTTCTCGCCCGGCTTCAGACCCCATGTCTTTGCAACGGACCTGCACTCACCTGCCAATTCCTCCGTGAAAAGGGTGGAATCACCAAGGCGCTTTGACATGCCATCTCGGTCACGCCAGGCGGCAAAAGAAAAAAGCCCGGCCGTCTCACCAAGGCTATAGCCGATCACCGCCTGAGGCTTTAGTCCAAAACTGCGAGCCAGATCGCTAATTGCCGTGCCAAGGGCCACCTGCCCAATGACGAGTCGATTGTGATCATCGTGAATCGACTCGGCAAGAGACTTCTGCCAGAAATGCTGGGGCAGGAACTGACCGGCAAGATATTCGCTTTTTCCATCCTGACTTCTGTAGATCTCGGGCCACCTTGCTGAAAGCTCCCTGCCCATGCCGGCAAAGTGATTCCCCGAGCCCGGAAATACGAAAGCGATCTTGCCCTTTGATCCCAGGGGCTCAGGATTATAAAATATTCGATCTCTAAACTGTGAGGGGATGGAGATTGAGCCGTCAAGCCCTATCGCCTTGCCGGGGCTCTCCTTAATGGAGTTCGAGGCGAAGGCAAGTTGGTCAAGAAGCTCATCCTTGCTGTCTGCAACCGCTGCCAGCGCTATCTTCTTTGCCGCAAATAATTCCTTTGACTGCCCGACAGAACTCTCTTTCAGCCAGGACGCCGCAAGCGCGTCAATACCCTTCGCCGTGTCTTTAACAATTAATGATTCAAGCTTATCGATCTGCAACAGGAGTTCTGCGGAACTATCCGCCTCCAGGGGAAATAGCCCGACCTTCAACGAGCCAAGCGGCTGGCTGGTTTTAGGAACTGATGCCGTTTTCAGCTGCCCTTCAAACCCCTCCAGAAGGGCGTGCGAGCAACTGCCGTCAATGCCGAAAGAACTGACAAGTGCCCGCCTCGGCCCCTCTCCTCGATTTCTCATCCAGAACTGAGGAGAGGCGGGAGATAAAAATGCGCGCCTGCTTCTTACCCACTCATACCTTAAGGTTTTAAGGTTGCGTATGGGTGGAAGGATCTGCTCGCTAAGGCAAAGCGCGGTCTTAACTATTGATGCTATGCCTGCCGCCTCACCGCTGTGCCCTATATCGGCCTTGACGCTACCTATGTAGCATGGGTTTTCATTGTTTTTTGCAGCGAAGAATGAACCGAGAACGTTGGCCTCCATCTCGTCTTCTGCCTGATATCCGCTGCCGTTTGTCTCCAGGTAACTCACCGAATCTACAGCGATATCGCCTGATGCAAAGGTTCTCTCAAGGGCTTTAGCGTAAACTTTCTTACAGGGAGAGCTCTCTTCTGCAGAGCCGCCTGTGGCCGTGCCTATTCCATTAATAACCGCATATATCCTGTCCCCGTCCTGTCTCGCGTCTTCCAGCCTTTTAAGTACAAGCGCCGCCGCTCCTTCACCAATCAGGGCGCCGTCAGAATCTTTATCGAAGGGACGGGGAAGGCCGCTTTTCGAATATGGCCTTGCCTCATGCTGCGCCAGAACAGCACGAATATCACCCGCCATATCGGCAGCCCCTACGATGGCCCGGTTGATTGATCCCTCTTGCAAGGCCCTGATCCCTACCTCAAGGGCTCTAAGGCCGGAGTTGTCTTCACTTGAAAGCGTAAAACTTGGGCCGCCTATATGAAATTCCTTGGCTATCCGGCTTGCAACTATACTTCCAAGGGCCCCCATCGTCCTGTTTGCGGTAAGGGCAGGGCCGAAGGAATCACGAAGCGAAGCTATCCACTCCTTAAGCTCCTTATCACTAAGCTTAAGTCCGAGCTTTTCAGCCCAGTCAAGAGCCGCCTTTTGTATCGACCACCTGTAGCTAAAATTAGTCGCGCCAAGATCAAGCCCCGTACCGATGAATACACCTGTGAAAAGCAGGTCTTTCCCCTTAAGACCGGCATCGTTTATCGCCTCGCCTGCAACCTTCAGCATCAGGAGTTGCCGTGGCAGCATCTCCTCAAGCTCTTTAGGGGGTATGCGGAAGGCGCCTGGCACTGATGAAACCTCGGGCACAAAAAACCCCTTGAATTTCATTTCTGCAAGGGCGCTATCTTTAAACCAGCGACTTGATTCCGAGCCATACCAGTTTGTAGGCAGGCCCGGCTGAACCTCACCATTCTCTCCCTTGGCGCTTCCCAGGACCCTCTGCCTGAAGGCATCAAGAGAATCCCACTCGCCAAAATGGGCGTCCATGCCAACGATAGCCACGGGTTGATTTTTCTGCGCAAATGTCGGGTGGTAGGCTACCGAGCTTTGAGTACTTTTCTTGGGTAGCCACTCCTCAATCAACAGATGAGCATTGATGCCACCGAAGCCGAAGGCGCTTATGGCCGCCCTTCTTGGCCCGCCTTTTTCCCCTGGCTTCCACTCAGTCGGCTTATCAAGAATTCTGAAAGGGCTGGCATCTATATCTACGCCCTTTGCAGGATTTAAGTAATTTGCAGTGGGAGGAAGGGTCTTATCTTTCAGGGCGAGCAAGGTCTTGATGAGGGCAGCCGAGCCTGCGGCGGTCAGCAGGTGACCGATATTTGACTTGACCGAACCTATGACGCACTGCCCCGGCCTCCAACCCTCATCTCCCCAGAGGGTCTTGAGGCTTGAAAATTCAACTGCGTCCCCGACGGGTGTTCCCGTGGCGTGGCACTCTATCATATCAACGTCCGATGGCGACCATCCCGCCTGCTGGTAGGCTGATCGCATAGCCCTTAGCTGCCCTTCAGAATCAGGAGCAAGCAGGCTGCCGCCCAGATCATTCGAGAGCCCTATCCCCCTGATGACGGCATATATATTATCGCCATCTCTAAGGGCATCCTCCGTTCGCTTAAGCAGGAACATGCCGCAGCCTTCACCAACAACCAGTCCGTCACCCTTTGCATCAAAGGGTGAGCACCTGCCTGAACGGGAAAGCGCGCGAAGCTGGGAAAAGCCCATCTGGGTATATAGTGAATCCGGTCTTGAAAGGCCTCCCGCAAGCATTGCATCGGCGCGCCCCGTAAGCAGTTCGTCAGCGGCAAGCTTTATGCCATATATGGATGAAGCGCAGGCAGCATCCAGTGTATAACAGGTCCCGCCCAGACTAAGAGACTTGGCCAATATGCCCGCAGGCAAACCGGCTACATAACGGTTCAGGTGATTTATCGGTTTAGTCCCGGAACCGGAATCCGGGCCCAGCAATTTTTCCTCAAAGGTTCGGCCAAGATACTCCCTTGCCATGGCCGATGACTTTTCACTGGGGAGTGCCAGGTTGCCTATAATCAGGCCTGTTCTGGATCTATCAAGATCTGCCGTGATTCCATCGTAGAAGGCCTGACTTCCGGCCCTTAGAAGAAGTGCGAACATCGGATCGAGCTCGCCCAAAAATTCAGGGCTGATATCCAGGCCCTCAGGCACTGATTGAGCTGCCTCGTCGTCAATAAAACAGCCCTTTTGTGAATATATCTTATCCGGCGCGCCTACAGCAGGATCAAAGACATCCTCAGGCTCAAGCAGCCATCTACCCCTGGGCGGAAGGCTCGAGGTGTCTACGCCGCCCGTGATATTGCTCCAGAAATGTTTAAGGGTTGGCGACTTGGGAAACAGGCCGCCAACCCCGACAATAGCTACAGATTTTCCGTGCTTCACCCTCAGGCAACTCCTTGTAATTTATTACGCTGGAAGCTCTCATTAAGGGAGGCATCGATGACGCATTCATAGTCTTCTATGCGGGCGATCAGCTCTCCGCTCTTGGGATCGAGAAAATCGATCTCGGCTGCGGCCTTGCTCTTGCTTTGAGAACTTATCCTGATGCGGATTTCAGCTCCTGTTTCAGGGAACTTATCGCTATATTGACGATACCTCCCGGCAAAGACCGGTAGTGAGGCCGCTTTATATCGCTCAAAACTCCAGAGTATCATCATCTGAAAGCTGCTATCCAGAACAAGCGGATCGGACAGCCATGCATTACGAAGCGGATCGCTGATCCACTTGGAAGGAAGCGGGGCCGGACGCGCGATAGAGACAATACCTTCTTCCGAACAACCTGCCACCTCCCTGATACCGTGAAAATCGGGGCCGTGAAAGAGTCGCTCAGGGCTGTATATATCCTCAAGCGGCCTGCTATATGCCGGCAGATCCATTCTTTTTGAAGGGGCCTTCCCCTTGGGCAGCTTGACGGCAAGAACTATCTTGGCCCTTGCATGGATATAATTCTTACCATCCTTATCTGTCCCCGACAGTTCCACAGGAACTACGTGGGACCCGCCGCTTTTGAACGCCTTGCCTGTCGTCAACTGAAGCGAATAAAGCTCCCCCCGCTCCAGTATAACGCCCTTCAGGACTCGCAGGTCATTGAAGCCGTGGAATTTCAGCCCGGGGTTGTTGTGTATGGCGCCATGGGCCATCCACTCTATAATCATGGCCATAGGCAGGACCGCCTTGCCATCAATAACGTGTGATCTTAGGAATGGATATTTATCGATGGATATATCGAGATCGAAGGCCTTTGAGACATAGATATTCTTCCTCGATTTTGGCTGATTTTCCTGAGACATCTCTTCCCTTCCGCCGAGTATAACGAGTTCTACCGGCCCTCCGGCGGGAGTTGATATTTCATCCACCAGATACCTTGCTCCAGCTTTTAGGTCAATAACGCCGACCCCCTCCTGCTCGAACAGTTTCTTTAACTGAGGCGTAACCATGCCGCCATCCCAGGGCCCCCAGTTCAGCGACAGAACCCGGCAATCAGGACGCTGGTGAGCCTCATGCTGAGCCATTTTATTCAAGACCTCATTGGCAACGGCATAATCAACCTGACCTGTCCTGCCAAAACGTCCTGTAGATGAAGAAAACATAACCATGAAGCCAAGATCATCGCCGCCAGTCGCGTCAAGAAGTGAGCGCAGACCATCAACCTTGGTTGAATAGACCAGCTTAAACTGCTCCATAGTTTTATCTTTAATAAGTCTGTCCGCAAGAACCCCCGCGCCGTGTATCAGACCTTTAATAGCGCCATACTCATGGCGGACGGAGTCAATGGCAGTTTTGACTGAAGCTGCATCCCTTAGATCGACCCTGCGATATACAGCCTTGCCGCCCGCCGCCTCAATCCTTGCGATGGTGGAACGAATCTCACGTGCGGCAAGAACCTGGCCATACTGCTGTTCAACATCCTTTGGCTTCATGGGTGCATCGGCATGGGCAATAATGCCTTTCTTGATTTCTCCTTCAGCAATCAAACTTGTGAGCCAGCCAGCCTCTTCGCCAGGCATTGCGCTTCGCCCAAGCAGCAGCAGTGTGCATTTGCTGGATGCTGCCAGTGAAATTGCAACCTCAGCAGTCACACCGCGCGCTCCACCGCTGACAACAACTACATCACCTGAACCCAGTGGCAGATCAAACTCACCTTCTATAAGATCAGCCGGTGAAAGCTTCAGGGCATGAAGGCCCTTGGCCGAGACACCTACTTCATCGGGTCCGACAGTAAACAGTTCTTCAACAATCGCCTTGGCTGCACGGTCTGCCTCCAGACCGGCTTCAAGGTCGATCGCCTTACAATTAACCTTTTCCCATTCATGTCCAGCAGTCTTTGTAAGGCCCGCCAGACCTCCGGATAGAGGATCAGTTGGGGCGTCGCCAGGTGCAAGACCAAAGCTGCCGTTTAGTCGAGATACAGTCGCAAAAAACCTGCCTTTCTTATCGGCTGCCCCATTAAGGGCAGGCTCTGCTATCTGCATAAGTCTGAATGCATCCTGCAAAAACTTATCGTCCAGGCCTGCCAAAGGCGAAAGAATAATTAGACCAGCAAGTTTAGATGGAGAGGTAAGTTCATCCAGATCGGACATCGATATTTTTAAAGGAGCAAGGTTCCTGGTCTCCAGATTTTTATAGATACTGGCTGCAAGCGCCGCTCCTTCACCCTCCAAGTCACCGGCAATCCAGACCTGTGACCCTTTGGATAAGACGATAGTCTCCCTATCACCTTTAGCCTGCATCGGGACAACTTTAAGCACCTCTCTGTCAATAGAAGCGCCTCCATGATCGGTATGAACTGGCAGGACCGGTGATGAGCTTTTAGCCGGTGCGCCTGATACGCTAGCCAGAAAATCAACTATCTGGCCAACTGTCTGAAGGGTGCCTAAATGTTCCGGTTTGATGGCAGGTGCATCGGGAAGCTTATCTTGAAGCGCTGAGAGTATTTCAACACGTTTTATAGAATCTATTCCTAAATCGCTGTCAAGGGCCATTCCCAGCTCAAGCATCTCTATGGGGTATCCTGTCTTGTCGGAAATCACCTCAAGAAGGGCGGTCGAGACGGTATCACGATCTATCTGACCTCCCCTATCCTTAGATTGAACTTCAGATTGAGTGGTCGCTGCAATATTGCCGCTTCCGGCGCCGAGGTGATCGACTATCTGTCCGAGCGTCTGCAGAGCGCCCAGATCTTCGGGACGCACGGCAGGCGCCTCGGGAAGCCTTTCCTGAAGCGCAGACAGTATCTCGACCCGCTTGATCGAATCTATGCCAAGGTCGCTGTCCAGGGTCATTCCCATCTCAAGCATATCCACGGGATAGCCCGTCTTTTCAGCTATCACCTCAAGCAGGGTCGCGGATATCTTGCTGTTATCCGCCTCCGGAGAGGGCGTCTCATCCGGCAGAGGCGCTGAAACGGTTGGGGCCGCCTTCAAAGGGGGAGCGGGCATACCGGCAGCGCTGGCGCTGGCAACCGGTCGGCTACTAACTATTTGGCCGCCTCCTCGGGCGCTTACAGGCAACGATTCACCATGAATGAGTTGCTGCTGCTGGGCTATGAGGTTCATAAATGAGCGCGTTGCCGACTCCTGACCCTCCAAAAACTGTTGATGAATACGCGAGGTCTGCTGCTGAAGTTCCTGCAATGCCTGCATGCTTTGCTGCGTCATCTGCAAGGCCTGCTGCAATGAGCCGCTGACTGTTGATGAAAGTGCATTTGCAACAACAGGCGTAGAAGCCTTTACAGCTGCAGTTGATTTCTCACCGGAAGCTGCCCTGCTAACAACTGGCGCAGCTGCAGCCGTCTTAGGCTGGACAGCTGGACGCTTGGCCGGAGGGTTGAAATAGTTGGCGCCGGTCAGAGAAACCGTCATTCCGGGCTTCTTTCCTTCAGGTTGTTTTTGGGTCTCGGCATAATCGCAGTCCCAAAGACTGAGGTCAGTTTCATATCCGAGCGCAGCCAGTTGAGCCAGCGTTCTGGCAAGATCATTCATGCCAGGACGTTTGCCGCTTGATGAATCGATGGATAGAGCATGATGTGCTTTATCGCCAAGAATCGCCTTGACCATGCCGGTCAGTCTCGCGCCGGGCCCGACTTCAAGGAAGGTGCGAGCGCCGGCATCATGCATATTCTCAATTTCCGAGATGAAGTCAACAGGTCTTGCCAGCTGCTCGGCCAGAAGCTTTCTTGCCTTCTCGGCCGTTGCAGGATAGAGCTTGCCCGTACTGTTTGAAAATACCGAGGATTCCGGCTTTTTGAAGGTTATCTCTTCAAGACCATCGCCGAAGGGAGCGCTGGCATCGGCTACCAGTTCGCTATGAAAGGCTGCCGCAACAGATAGCTGTTTAAAACGGCGCCCCTGCTGCTCAAGCAGGGTTGCAGCCTTTTCGATCTCGCCGATAGACCCTGAAAGCACGCCCTGCTCGGGACTGTTCCGGTTGGCAAGAATCAGATTCAGCTTCTCTTTGCCAAGGAATTTTTCTATGTCCTTGATCGGTGCGGAAACGGCCAGCATGGAGCCCCTGTCACCTTCGCCGGCCGCCATAAGTTCGCCGCGCAACCTTGAAATTTTATAGAGTCCCTCGCTGTCGAAATACCCGCCGCTGCAAAGGGCAGGGAGTTCGCCATAGCTGTGGCCGGCAAAGAGATCGGCCGATATCCCGAAATATGAAAGGACATTCCTGGCCCCCATACTGACGGCGCCGATAGCAGGCTGGGCCATATCGGTGGAGGTCAGTCTTGCCTCATTTTTCTTAAGAACTGACGGGTCGAAAGAAGGCCGCGGATATATGACATCATGCAAGGGACCGTCCGGCAGCTTAAGCGCCTCATCAGCCTCGTTTATGGACTTGGTAAATTGCGGGAAATGAATGGCCAGATCCTTTAACATTCCTGTATATTGCGCCCCCTGCCCCGGAAAAAGCATCGCCAGTTTGCCGCTCTGCTCTCCCTTGACAAAGAATGTTCCATCAGGCGTGCTCCATGAATCTTTACCGGTATGACCGCTCAACATGGTGAGGGCGCCTTTTACCTGAGTAGCAGGGTCGGTCTTCTCTTTTTCCACAACCATCACCAGTCGGCAGCTTAGCTGAGGATTGAAATCTCTCCGACTCTTGTCGGCAGCAAGGCGCAACTCCTTCCATGCACCTTCAGCCGGGAAGGCCTTAAGAGCCGTCTCGATTCCGCTTTCATCAGCCGCGCTGAATGAGACTATCTGCACATCTCCCTTCCAGTCAACTGAACTCTTAGTCCTATCATACTCTTCAAGGAGGCAGTGAAAGTTGCTCCCGCCAAATCCAAGAGCGCTCACCCCGGCACGCCTGGGATGATGGGGATTTGCAAACCATGGCCTCGCCTCAGTATTGACGTAGAATGGAGTCTTCCCCGAGGCTACCGCATCTTGAGGTTTTTTGACCTTTATCGTTGGAGGAAGGGTCTTGTTGTAAAGGGATAGCGCCGCCTTTATCAATCCGGCGGCTCCTGCCGCAGCCTTTGTATGACCTATCTGAGACTTGACCGAACCTATGGCGCAGCGGGGAGAATCGGCCTCGCCGAAGACCTCTCTTAGCGCCGTCGTCTCTATGGCGTCTCCTACCTTTGTGCCGGTTCCATGCCCTTCTATCAATTCAATCGTATCGGGAGAGACTCCACCCTGCTCGTATGCCCGCATTAAGGCCTTTTTCTGGCCTGCGGCGTTAGGCTCGTATATAGCCGCGCCCCTTCCGTCGCTTGATGCGCCGATCCCCTTTATGACGGCGTATATCTTGTCACCATCTCTTTCTGCATCGGCCAGGCGTTTAAGGATTACGATTCCCAGACCTTCGCCAAGAGTGGTGCCATCGGAATCAGCATCGAAGGGGCGGGCATGTCCGGAGGGGGAGAGGGCCGGGGTCTTGCTGAAGCAGGTATACATAAATATGTCGTTAAAGGTATCGATCCCCCCCGTTATGACCATGTCGGACTTGCCGGCGGCAAGCTCCAGTGCCGCAAGATTAAGGGCGCTGAGCGAACTGCCGCAGGCCGCATCGCACACGCAGTTAGTGCCGCCGAAGTCAAAATGCTTGCTTATACGACCGGCCACCACATTGCCGAGCAGGCCGGGAAATGAGTTTTCCTGCCAGGGAACGTAGGAATCGGACATGCGCTTAATGGCATCTTCGGCCACGCTATCATCAACGCCGGCATCCCTTAGCGCCTCGCGCCACTTGGGATGCCCAAGACGCGCCCCGAGCGGTATAACCAGTTCCAGAGTTCCCGTAACGCCAAGTATTACGCTCACCCTGTCACGATCAAACTCTTTTTCTGTTGTGTATCCTGCATCCTTGAGCGCCTGATCTACTGCAACCAGACCGAGCAACTGCGAGGTATCTATCGCCTCCAGCGCATTCGGGAGAATCCCGTATTCCATAGGGTTGAAATCAACGGGAGAAAGAAATCCGCCCTTCTTGGCGTAGACGTGATCGGGTGACTTGGGGTCGGGATCGAAATAATCCTCCGACTTCCAGTGAGTTGCCGGAACATCGGTTATGGCATCTACGCCATTTTTGATATTGCTCCAGAAGGCCAGCTTGTCTTCCGCCTTGGGAAACATAGCTCCCATACCGATTATAGCTATCGGGGCGGCAAGAGCCGCCCTCCCCTTTTTTTTTTCTACTCTTTTTTCCTTCAATTGAGAAGCTCCTTGATTTTTTTGATCTCAAGGGGTGCAATGTGGTTTAGAGCGGTATCTTGACAAGCCCCCTGGATCTTCAACTGATTGGCCCGGAAAATCACGGCCGCGCCAAAGAGAATATTTAATGCAACGGTAACAACCTTGCGCTGGGAGACATCTTCGAGGAAGGAGCCCCTGGCCCATTCGTTAAATGCCCCCATGGCGGGTCCGCACCATATCTGATAGTCGAGTTTTCTTGATGTCTCGCCCCTGTTGGCCCAATCGGGAGACTGGCCGAGGTACCATCTAAAGACCAGAGCCATCTTATATTTTGGGTCGCTATTGGCGTTTTCAAGCTGGCGCGGGTCCCTTGAGGCGAAGAAGCTGCTTGTCTGCTCCCATACCTGGCTTAAGGGGATGCGGAAAAGCGTCTTTTCAAGCTTTAGACGCTCATCGGCAGGGATAGCATCCATACTGTCATAGGCCCTGTAGAGTTCATATAGCTTGGCCGCCCTCATGGAAAACATGGTGCCACGCTTGACGACCTGCACCTTTACCCCCATCTCGAACATATCTCCCGAAGGGGCCATGGTGATATCGGCCTGACGGGTTTCGGCCAGCATCTGGCGGACCTCATCACATGTTCCCGATTCAACGCATGCCTGGTTCACCGAGCCGGTGACCAGGTAAGCAGCGCCCATGACAAAGGCAGCGGCAGCGGCGGCAGGCGTGGATATCCCTCCCCCCAGGCCGACCCTTAATTTTTGCTGAAATCCATGTTCTTCCTGCATACGGTCTTTCAGCGAAAGGATGGTTGGAAAGAGCGAAATTGCCGGGCGGTTGTCCGTATGACCGCCAGAATCCGCCTCGACGGTAACATCCTGTGCCACAGGAACCGTTGCAGCAAGGCTCGCCTGTTCCTCCGTCAGATCACCCGATGCAACCAGCTCCCTCAGGTATTTATCCGGGGCAGGCGCAAAAAACTTTGCCGCCACCTCTTCGCGGGAGACCTTGGCCATTATACGATTAGGCGTAATAACCTTGCCGGATTCATCCCGGTAAATTCCGTGAGTCCTGTAACGAACCACCGGCAAGGTCAGGTCCAGAAAGGCCGAGGCCTCAACCAGTCTTACATTTCTATTCAGGAAAAGCTCGACGAGTTCATTTTCCAGCTGCGGCTCATTGGGGCTATGAATGAGGTTGATGCCAAATGGCATATCACCTCCATAGGCCATAAGCTGATCAACGGCATCTTCAACCACTTCAATAGAAAGTCCGGCTGCGCCAAAAAAGCCCAGCATCCCCCCTGCCGCAAAGGCCTTCACCATCTCTACAGAGCTTATCCCCTTGGCCATAGACCCGCCAACGTAAGGGTAGCGTATTCCATGGTCGCTGCAAAAACCGGCATCGCCCAGGCTTTCAAGCGGGCAGGGGACAATCATACCGGCAAAAGATTTTTCCGAAAGGGACGCGGCCAAATCTTTTTGTCCATCCTGAATCTCAATTGCCCCGTCTTTCTTAATAAGAAAAAGGGGGCGACCTATCCGTCGCAGAGCATTTATGGTTGTCAGCTTTTCCATATAATTTAGTGGGGCTATCTCTGGTAGTTTTTCGCAGAAATAAACGCCTTCATAATTTCAAGTCAAGGCTCTAAAGTATACCTCTTTCAGGCGATTTTGATAAGACATTTTTGCGCTTTGCCATCATATAGGCATTTATGGGTCGTTTGCACGGAATCAAGGAGGCTAAAAATGTGGGTTAATCATTACTCTTTTTTTAAGAAAAAACTGCCGGAGAAATAAATATAATAGAGTTAATCAGATTATAAAATAGATTTCAACCTTCCCTTTGAAAACCTGACTAAAAGACTTCTCAAACCTGAATATATATTTCAGGCCAAACGCCCTCTTTCTTGCCAACTTGACACACCCTCAAAACCTGCTAGGCTGTAACTGTAACAGGGCAAAACCATCAAAAAAGGGAAAAATTATTTTCTTGGCGTCTACATGGAAGATACCCTTATTGTTTATAGTGAGTAATAAGCGTCTATTATAAACGGGAGAATAGCGACATGCCAATCAGTTACGATGAATGCCCTTACTGCGGCAGGCAGGTCATCAAGGGGGCCATGAAATGCCTCGGATGCGGAAAGGTACTTAAAACCGCCGAGGAGCAGCAGGTCTCTATACAGAGATACGCTGAGTCGCAGCATGCCTCCTCCTTTGGCAGGGTGGCAAAGGTTGTTATATTTATCCTGCTAGTGGCCGCCATATGGTATGCCTACAATAATTACCAGGCGGATATTTCTTCGCTTATAAAGGATCTGCTGAAAAGATTTTAAGGTTTAAAAAAACAAAAAGTCCAGACAAGTATTCTTTCAGATTTTTATCACAACAAAGAAAGGACCCTTAAATGAGGGCCCTTTCTTCTTGAGATCATTAAGCAACGCTGTCAGATGGCACAGGACTGAGCTTCTTCTTTTACATTAAGCAATCCTGCTTCAACAGCATCAATCGCCTTCTGGTCATGCTCATTTGCAGGACATCCACATTTATGATCTCCATTTGCCGCATGCAACCTCGCCTGCTCAACGTGCCATTGCGCTACCTTCAAGTGACTATCTACATTCATAATTAAAATCTCCTTATCGTTTTTTCAGGTTAAGATGACTTTAATCAGAATAAGGTTCAAAATTTAGATAAAAAATTAATCTACAAGGGTCACTTCAGATCTATCTCGCCGATCTTCTCCTTATTCCCCACTACAACCAGGAGATAGTTTTCAGGATCCAGCAGCTTTCCGGCCACCTCGTTAACGTCATCCACTGTCAGCGCCTCTATGATCTTTGGAAACCTGTCGAGATAATCCAGGCCGAGATTGTAGATTTCCATATAGGTCAGGTAGGAGGCTATCTTGCTGTTTGTAGTGAACTTCAGCGGAAAACTGCCGATGAGATAATCCTTGGCATCCTGAAGCTCCTTTTCGCTTACCCCCTTTTCTCTTATCGCCTTTATCTGACTTAGCGACTCCTTGATAGCCTCGCTTGCCGATCCGTTTTTTGTCTGAAGGCCCACCTTGAACGGGCCCGGGTCTTTTAAGGGGTTAAAGTAGCTGTAGACTGAATAGACGAGTCCCCTGTTGTCCCTTATCTCCGTCATGAGGCGAGACACGAAGCCGCCCCCTCCCAGGATGTAGTTCATTACATAGGCTGCATAAAAATCGGGGTCTTCACGCCTGATGCCAAGGTGTCCGAGCTGGACATTGGCCTGAGTGATATCCTTGTCTATGATCTCTATCCGCTTTTCATCGAGCCGCCTTGCCTCGGGATTTCCAGGGTAGGAGATATCCTTTTTTTTCCACTTTCCGAAATGCCTGCTCAGAAGCTTTTCAAGCTCATTTTTGCTGATATCACCGACGACGGCCATTATGGTGTTGTTGGGATGATAATACTTCCCGTGAAAATCGCTTATGCTTTTGCGATTTATCCTGTCAATGGTTTCAAGGCTGCCGTCTGCCGGGAGGGCATAGGGGTGGCTGCCGAATAATATCTTGTTGAACGCCTCGGCCGCAACGGTAGAAGGGTCGTCCTCTTTCGATATGATTCCCGCCCTGATCTGGCTTCTCGCCCTTTCTATCTCCTTTCCGTCAAAGGCTGGATTGATTAGGATGTCGGAGAGGAGTTCGAAACCCTTATCACTATCCCTGGACAGGACCTTCAGGGATGCCGAGGCGTAGTCTATCCCCCCCGTAGAGCCGAGGGAGCCCCCTACGAAATCGATCTCCTCGGAAATCTCCTTTGCGCTGCGGGATTTGGTCCCTTCCGTAAGGAGGTCTGCCGTTATGTTGCCGAGCCCTGATAGCCCTTCAGGGTCGAAGACGGAGCCTGCCCTTACGCTGACGCTTACCGTGATAAAGGGAAGCGCCTTTCTCTCAAGCAGGAGCACGGTCATGCCGTTCTTTGTGATGAACCTTTCGGGCTTCCTTATGGCTGCCGGGGCGGAAGAGGCCGCAAGGAGTGATATTATAACCGCTGCTATGAGCGCAATATTCTTATTCATTATTTTTTCTCCTTTCTTTCCGCCTTCCTTTCCGGCACCAGTATGCCGACGGTTCTTTTATCTTTTATGAAATATTTTTCCGCCACTCTCTTAACATCAGCCATTTTTACCGATCTGATCCCTTCAAGATAAGCCTCCAGATATTCATGTCCCACTCCGGCAGCCTCCAGCCTTCCCAGCATCATCGCCTGGTAAAAAATGGAATCCTGCCCCATTATAAAGGAAGCCTCCACCTGATTTTTAGCCTTCTCAAGTTCTTCTTTACTTATGCCACCTTCCTTTATCTTTTCAAGTTCCTCATATAAGGCTCCCTCCACCTCCTCGATCTTTACAGCCGGCTTGGCCCCGGCGTAGAAATAAAAGAGTCCCGGTCCACTTGAGATGCCGTCGTAGCTTCCGCCTGCGTAGACTGCTATCTGCCTGTCGTAGACAAGCGCGCGGTGAAGCCTTGAACTGCGCCCCTTCGAGAGGATATTTGCCAGCACCTCCAGTGGATATTCGTCGCTGTTTCCAATGCTCGGAACCTTGTATCCTGCAAAGACGAAGGGGAGCTGGGCCTCTCTTTTTACCCACACCCTTCTTTCCCCCTTCTGCTCCGGCTCAACGATGTTCATGGCCGGAGGCTCGGACCCCTTCGGTATGGAACCGAAATACTTTCTTACACTGGGCAGCAGTTCATCCCTTGTTATGTCTCCGGCCACAATTATGGTGGCATTATTCGGCTGGTAGTAGGTCTTGTACCAGCCTAGCAAATCTTCGCGGCTTAGGTTTTCAAGGTCCGTCATCCATCCTATTACGGGGTTCCTGTAGGGATGGATATTGAATGCGGCGGCATACATCGCCTCGACGACGCTTGATGTGGGGTCATCATCGGTACGCTGGCGCCTCTCCTCCATGACCACGTCCCTTTCGAGGAGGAACTCTTCGGGATCGACGACGAGGTTTGCCATCCTGTCCGATTCAAGGTCGAGGGAGATCTCTAGTTTTTCTTTTGCAAAGTTTTGGAAATAGGCCGTATAGTCCTGGCTCGTGAAGGCGTTTTCCGTCCCTCCATGCCTTGCCACCGTCCTTGAGACCTCGCCCTTTGCGTATTTTTTCGACCCTTTGAACATCATATGTTCCGTCAGGTGGGCAAGACCGGTCTTGCCCGTGACCTCATTGATCCCCCCAACCCCGTACCATACCTGAAATGAGATCACCGGATCTTTGTGGTCTTCTATGGTTATCACCTTAAGGCCGTTTTTAAGGTAGTCGACCTTAACATCTCCAAGGAGGGAAGCTGAACTCTGCCCATAGAGGGAGAGGGAAATAATCAAAGTGAGAATAATCGGTCTGATATTTTTCATTTAAGCTCCTTAGCTAAAGTTTGCCGTAAGACGTTAATTATATTTGTAAAAAGAAAGCTCTAAAAGTTCCCTATATATTTTCCATGTATCATCTTTGCCGCTTCCAGGACTGAGTCGATCCCCACCCCTTCCGTCAGGACGACGGGGCTCGCTTCCTTTTCACCAAGCATCCCAAGGGCCACCTCTTTTACAGATTCGGCAAGGCCGTCCAGTGAATAACCTCCTTCAAGAAAGAAGGCGATCTTGCCGCCGCAGAGATCATCTGCCCTATTCATAAGCAAACGGGTCATCTCGCCGAAACCTCCCGCCGAGACCTCCATCCCCCCTAGCGGATCAAATCTATGAGAGTCGAAACCGGCCGAGACAAGTATTATATCAGGCCCGTAGGCGGTCATGGCCGGGATAAAGAGTTCTTTAAAGGCCCTCACATACCCCCTGTCCCCCACCCCTTGCGGGATCGGCAGGTTCAGGGTAAAGCCTTCTCCATCACCTTCACCCGTCTCTGTCAGCATCCCCGTTCCGGGATAGCAGGGACTCTGGTGTAAAGAGATGTAGAGGACCTCTTTCTCGCCGTAAAAAGAGTGCTGCGTGCCGTTGCCATGATGAAGGTCCCAGTCGAGGATGGCGACCCTCTTGGCGCCGTGCCGCCCTATAAGATGTCTGGCAGCTATGGCGATGTTATTGAAGAGGCAAAAGCCCATCCCCCTGCCGCTCTCCGCATGATGCCCCGGCGGGCGGACAAGGGCAAGTCCGCTTGAGATGTCGCCTTCCATAACGGCATCTACCATATTCAGGCATCCGCCTGCTGCAAGGAGGGCCGTCTCATGGGATCCGGCCGAAACCACCGTATCGGCATCAAGGCTGCCTGCTCCCATTCTTTCAAGCATCTCAATATATGAAAGAGTGTGATTTAGAGCCAGCTCTTCTATCGTGGCACGGCGGGCTTCTATTCCTACCATGCGGGCACGAAGGCCTTCCCTGTCCAACATGTCGTAGAGAGCCCTTAACCTGGCCGGAGTCTCAAGGTGTGCTCCCGTTTCATGCATGAGGAATCTTTCATCGGCCAGGAGTCCGCAGACCCTTCTATTCATCAATCACACTCCCGGAAAGGGCTAAGTTCTTTTTTATGCCGATACTGCAATTCATCAGCAACTCGCCTCGAAGAGCCTACAGAGGGGGACCTGATCGCAATACCTGCATGCTGAATCCTCTTTCCCATAGCCTCTAGGGTCGACATCGGCCTCACCCTCCATAAAACTTTTACCCAGCCCTTCAACGGTGTTTCTCCATTCATTAATCAACTGATCCCAACCTTCAACCCCTTCCAGCTTTTTCGAAAAGGGCTCGCTGCCGAAAGCCTTTACCCTCGGCAAAATCCCCTCTTCTTTTGCTATCCCTGCAAAACCGCTCTCGCCACGTTTTAATTTTGCAAAGGAGACGGCATCAAAATCTCCGCTCATAGCGTAAAGCATGAGCTGAGGTTCTTTCGGTCTTTTAGTAAGCCAGTCATTCGGTCCGGATGCTCCCGTCTTGTAATCTATCAGGGCTTTTGCCCCCTCACCCAGTTCATCGATACGGTCTATTCGCGCAAGCAGAGGCAGGCCGGCGACAGTAATCTCCTTTTCAAATTCTCTTGTGATCGCACTAAATTCATCTCTTTCAGCTTCAATTTCAAGCCATTCACGAACAAGCGAGATCAATCTTGTCAGCTCAATATCCATATACCGTTTGCCCAGCTTTCTTGCCGGCGCTGCCTGCTTAAGTCCAGCCGTAACCGCATCAGCTATCGCTTCATCCAGAGAGCCTTCATTTATCATTTTTTGAAGTTCTTTAGAATCTTTTGTCTTCTCCCAGAAAAGCTCCATCACCTTATGAACGATATTGCCGCGCTCCATGGAAGTCATACCCGCCTCAGGCTCATCAATACCGCTTGAGTAAAGCCTGTGTATTGCAAAGGCCCTGAAGGGGCAGTCAGACTGATTCTTTAATATGGAGCTGCCTCCCCTTAAGCTTAGCAACTCATCTTTAAGAAGAGGTATATTCGTCTCTTTCTGTAGAGGCTCAAGTCTTCCTATATCATGGATCAGATCAATCTGTCTCACACTTTTTTCCTCTTCTCTTTTGCCAGATATAATCTCCGACCCAAAAAACATGGGTGAAATATTTACCGCCACGTTGTTCAGACTCTTGGGAGCGCTTACACTGAAGTTTGATGAAGCTCCAATTATTCTATTTAGTTGAACAGATGCAAAAGCCAGCTCCCTGTCATAGGATGACCTGGGAAGCTGATATTTTTTTTGAATGTGAAGCGGAAGAAATGGATTTGGCGCCGGATCTCCGGGCAGTACCTTATCATGGGCCCCGATCAACCTTATATGATCAAAGGACAGTCCTGAAGATTCAAGCAGGCCCATTACCTGAATTGGACTCTCATCCGTTTCCGGCTGATGAATCTTATCGCGAATTATTTTTTTAATCCGCATTAGCGCTTCATTTCTATCTATGGGACCTGTTATATCATCCAGGGATGCGAAAGAGGAAAGCACCTCCCCCAGAGCTCCCAGGGCCTGGTATTCTACACCAGAAAGTTCATCACCCTGTACAGGTTGAACAAATCTTTTCAGGAATATATCAAACTCTTTACTCCAGCTGCCCGGAAAGCGTCTTTGCCTGTCTTCCTGATTTATTTTTTCCGCCTCTTCAAGTAGTGTAAACATGTAAGGGGCGCTATCAAACTCCACCATTGATTTTAACTCAGAGATCGATAGGAGAAGGTGGCTTTCTTTTTTCAGTGCCGAATCTATCTTGGCAAGATGCAACTTCTCCGGGCCGCTCTTTCCCGCAAAGGGAGAAAGAAGGATGGAACTTATAAGCTCTAACTCATGCCTTCTGCCGTCGAGCGACAAAACATTAAGTGCATACCGCACTATAGGCGAATCAAACAAACTCTCGCCAAGCGACACATTAATCAGCTTATTGTTGCTTCTGGATGGCATCACCGATGAAGGCGCCAACTCCGCTGCCAATTCCCTGTTTATCATATCCTTATACAGGTTTAGGGCAGGCACAATAATTCCAATTCTCATCCCCGGGCGGTAAATCTTTCTTATCCACCTTGCTGTATATATAACCTCTTCTAATTCATTCTCAAAAAGTTCCAGCTTTACAGACTGCGGCAATCTCAATCCGGCCGACGCCGATATATCAATCTTTGGCTTTGACGGCCAGAACTTGACTTGGCACCCTTTTTCCTCTAAGGCCCTAACGACCCCTGACTGCTGCGGAGTGAGTTCATCAAAGCCTGCCAATATAAGTCTTTTGCCCGGTTTAATTTCACCCTTATCAATAAAAAATGTAATTTCATCAGGCAAATTAAGCCTTTCTTCAAATCCAAGATCGGCAACTTTTTCACTATATGATCTTATCCATCTTGTAAGCGCTGAGACTTCCGGGCTTGAGTAGATATCGTCATCAGGGAGAGTAAGTCTGTATTCCTTTATGAGATCGTAGGCATCATAGGCAGACTTTATCACCCCTCCTTCAACTAGAACTTCCCCTTTCTTAAACAGCAGGTCATTTCTCAATACCTCCTCCCAAAGAGAGAGCGCGGCCAGCTCAGACATGATCGGTCTGTCCGGTCGAGTTTCAGCCCTCATTTTTTCCAACCAGGCGAGCCAGGGAATAAGGGTAGGCGAGTTCCAGACCAGCCCCCCCCTTTCCTGCATCGCCATGTCATATTGACTCCGGACATAGGTCGAAAGCCGCCTGTTTGATGTGATAAATGGGGTGCCTGAGGCTATTTCAGTGATAGGTACTTCGATCATAAGTATAGTTAACCTGATACTTTGTCATCTTTATTCTAAAGATGGATGTTATTATCTTTGAGAGGATTTATCAATATAAATGCTATTGCTTATTAGTCAGGCTAAATACATATAAATTTTGACTTTTTTATGCCAATTGCACCTTGATATTGTATCCGATATCTGTTAGATTGCTAAGTTTACTTAAATATTAAAATGGGTTTAAGAATGTTTGGACGTGGCACGATAAGAATTAAGAGTGGCGGGTACGGAAATAAAGGGAAGCGGACCTTTAAAAAAATGGTCCTTAAGATCCTGTTATTTCTAGGTATTCTTACTTTTAGCACTGCTGCAGGGTTCGCTTATTATCTCATTAAAGACCTGCCCGAGCTCGACAATATCTCCGATTATAAGCCGGATATCATTACCAAGGTTTATTCAGAAAATGGCATTCAAATAGGTGAATTCGCGACTGAAAAGAGAGAAATTATCCCTATATCAAGGGTCCCTAAGCTGCTGATCCAGGCTTTTGTGGCTGCCGAAGATGACCGTTTTTTTGAGCATGAGGGGATCGACTTCATGAGTATCTTAAGGGCTTTTATTAAAAATGTGAGGGCCGGTGGCGTTGTTCAGGGCGGAAGCACCATAACCCAGCAGGTCGCAAAATCTCTTCTTACCTCCGACAGGACCTTTAAGAGGAAATTCAAGGAAGCGGTTCTAGCCAATCGTATAGAAAAATCTTTTTCAAAAAACGACATACTTTACCTTTATTTAAATCAAATATATCTCGGCCACGGAGCCTATGGCGTCCAGGCGGCCGCTCAAAGTTATTTCCACAAAGACGTCAGTGATCTTACCCTTGCTGAAATCACTATACTGGCGGGCCTGCCTCAAGCACCGAGTAAGTATTCGCCCGCCAGAAACCCGGAAAAAGCTAAAGAGAGGAGAAGCTATGTCCTGGACAGGATGGTAGCCGAGGGATACATTAACATCGTAGATGCAACAGATGCTATGAACGCTCCCATAGAAGTCTTTCCACTTGATGACATAAACCTTGAAGAGGCGCCTTATTTTACTGAGCACATAAGGCGCTATCTCGAAGAAAATTACGGTGCAGACACTCTCTACAAACAGGGGCTGACCGTCTTTACTACTCTCAATACCGATATGCAAAAGGCAGCCCAGGCGGCGGTCCGCAAAAACCTTCTCGAATTGGACAGACGGCAGGGCTACAGAGGCCCGATCAGGCACGTGAATGAGAACGAAATCGAGGCGCTCATTGCATCACTGGAGAAAAAATTCGAAAACGAGCCTGTAAAAGAGGGCGAAATCTATGAAGGTGTCGTTACTGAAGTAAACGATAAAGAAAAATATGTCGATGTTAAAATCAGCTCTCAAACTGTCGGGAGGATACCTCTTAGCGACATGAGATGGGCCAGAACGCCCGACACTGAGGTTGACTTCCTGGACGGGAGGATAAAGGCCCCTTCAGAGGCTCTCTCCGTAGGTGACTTAATTCATGTAAAAGTCGGAGGCACCGTAAAAAATGAAGAGAGGCTCGCTTTCTCACTTTATCAGCATCCAAAGGCACAAGCGGCCACAATGTCAATTGTGCCTCAAAATGGCTACGTCAGGACTATGGTCGGCGGTTATGATTTTGCCAAGAGCAAATTCAACAGGGCGATACAATCAAGGAGGCAACCGGGCTCAGCATTCAAACCAATAATATACGCTTCGGCACTGGATGCCGGATATACGCCTGCATCCATAATCCACGATTCACCGATAATATACAAAGGGGATGAAGACAACTTCGCCTGGAAGCCTAAAAATTACGAAGATCGCTTTTACGGCCCCACTACACTCAGGACAGCCCTGACTAATTCCAGAAATGTAGTCAGTATAAAGATAGTTCAGGATCTCGGCCTTGACTATATCATCGAATATGCAAGAAGGATGGGAATAAGGAGCCACCTTGATAGGGATCTATCTCTGGCTCTCGGCTCTTCCGGCCTTTCTCTAATGGAGGTAACATCGGCATTCAGCATTTTCCCGGCTGGCGGAAAGAGGCATAAACCGATTTTTATTACAAAAATTCTGGACAGAGAGGGAAACGTTCTTGAAGAGCATATGCCTGAAACCGCTATCTCGGCTCCTGCAGTTGATACTGAAATTGATACTCAAGGGGAAGAAACTAAGGTGAAGGCCGATCCTGAATCGGGTGTTGAGATAAGGGAAGATATTAAAATAGTCGAGCTGCCGGAATCTCTGCTGAACCTTCCTCCTGAATACGCAATAACTCCGCAAACGGCATATATTATGTCCAACCTTCTTCAAGGGGTAGTTCAGCACGGAACAGGTTGGAGGGCAAAGGCCCTGAAGAGGCCTGTCGGTGGAAAGACAGGAACTACAAACGATCTTTATGATGCATGGTTTGTCGGTTTTACTCCAGACCTTGTTACGGCATCATGGGTTGGCTTTGATCAGGAAGCCCCGCTAGGAAAAAATGAAACCGGCTCCAGGGCTGCCGCTCCAATCTTCGTAGACTTTATGAAAGAGGTTTATGAAGACAGGCCCGTTGAGACATTCCCTATACCCGAGGGGATCGTATTTGCTAAAATAGATGCCAAAACAGGGCTGCTCGCCGCCCCTGACCAAGAGGAAAATGTTATATTCGAAGCCTTCGTCGAGGGAACGGCCCCAACAAAGAATGCTATGCAGACCGAGGTTGAGCCCGGCATGTTCCTGAGGGAAGAGTTTTAGTTTCCATTATTTCCCTTCCTTAACAAAATAAATTCGACTCTTGCTTTGCCGCCTGAATGAAAATGATGGAGAAACAGGAAAATTCTGACCGCCCAGCACCCTCATTTAACTTGGCCGCCGTCTGGGCGCTTCTTAGAATTGAGAAGCAGTATGGCACTTTTCTGGTTCTTCTGCCGGCTCTATGGGCCCTGTTCATAGCCTCCGAGGGAAGACCTGATCCCATACTTGGAATTGTTATAATAGGGGGCGCCTTCCTGATGCGAAGTGCCGGCTGCGCAATCAATGATATTGCCGACAGAAATTTCGATCCTCACGTAGATAGAACAAGGGAGAGGCCGCTTGCTTCGGGTAGAATGAGCCTTGCCCATGCAATAGTCGTTTTTCTTCTTACCGTCCTGCTGGCTGCATTTCTCGCTTTTTACCTGAATAGACTGGCGTTCATACTAAGCCCTTTATGTCTTTTTTTCGTTATTCTATATCCATTTACAAAACGCTTTATTTCTGTTCCCCAGCTTTTTTTAGGAATAGCTTTTGGATGGGGCTCCATTATCGTATGGGCTGCCGTTAGGGAGAGACTGGATCCGACTGCATTCCTGATCTTTTTTTCCACCGTCTCATGGGCGCTTGCTTATGATACGGTTTATGCTATGATGGATATCGAAGACGACATCAAAGTTGGGGTCAAATCGGCTGCTATTTTTTTTGGTGATTACGTACGTGAGGCCATTGCTTTATTTTTTTCTCTGACTTTAGCCCTGCTTCTTTCAGTTGGAATAAGTTCGGCGCTGGGACCGCCCTTTTATCTGTCACTTATTATGGCTGGGCTTATCTTTTTGCGCCAAGTCATTCAAACAGGAAAGTCTATGGACAGAGAAATCGCTTTTTCTGCCTTTAAATCGAACGTGCTTGCCGGATTTATCATACTTGCCGGGATTATATCAAGTTATATTATATAGCCTGGTTTGGCTGCCTATTGTAATGGAGATGTTTTGTGAATAAGGATGTTTTAATTATTGGTGGCGGTCCTGCAGGGCTACTAACATCTTACCACCTTAAAAGATTTGGAGTGAAGCCCCTCATTATTGAAAGGAACAGGCTTGGACAATCCTGGAGAAATATGAGGGACTACATGACTATGCTTTCGCCTGCCGACGTGCGTCACGACCTTACCTCACTCACCTTTGACAACCCAATATCATCGGCCATTAAACTTAAGGGGCCATTTGCGACAAAGGAGGAATTCGTCACCTATCTTGAATTTTTTGCCCAGGAAAATTTCATTGATATATCTGAGAATAAGTCAGTTTCGACGATCAGCGCTGTGGAGAAAGGTTATAGCGTTTCCACAAAGGAGGGCGTTCTTTACAATAGTTCTATAGTTGTTGTCGCGACAGGAGTCGCCGGAAACCCGTTCATCCCGGACATTAAAGGCATAAAAAATAATCCCCTGGTTACTCACTCCAGCAAAAGCAGGAGCCTTGAGGAATACAGGGGGAAAAAAGTTCTCATAGTTGGAGCTGGAAACTCCGGGGCTGAACTCGCTATAGAAATTTCCGGGGTTGCCACTGTAACGCTTGCGGCGCGGAGCAAGCTTAGATATTACAGCAAAACCGATGATTTAAGTAATATCAGAGGGCTTTCGGAAAGTCTTTTAAAGGAGCTCATCAAGTTCAAGATAATTGAGCTAAAGGAAGACTGTATGATTACATCAATTGATGGCGGCAAGGTCAGTTTCAGCAATGGAAGCGATGGCGAATTCGATGAAGTAATATTCGCCACTGGATATATGCCCGGGCTGCCTGAGTTTGTGGGAGTGCAAGTAGATAAGACTGCCGACGGATATCCCGTTGTAAGCCCGAACTGTGAAAGCGTTTCTGCAAAGGGACTATATTTTAGCGGCCCTCTTGCACATAATAACCGATATTGCTCATTTATTCATTGCTTCAGGCCAATGGTAGAACCTATGGCACTCGAGATCGCTGAACGCCTCGGCCATTAGTCGTAAACGAGGCTAAATAGCCTGGCGGGCTACTTATTCATTATATCAAAGAATTCTCTGTTGCTCTTTGTTTTAATTAATTTTTCCCTCAGGAATTCCATACTATCTACGACACTTAAAGGATGCAAAACCTTACGCAATACCCATATCTTCTTCAAATCTTCATCTGGTATTAAAAGCTCTTCTTTTCTGGTTCCCGATTTATTGATATCTATGGCTGGGAAGACTCTCCTTTCAACGAGCTTTCTGTCAAGGTGAACCTCCATATTTCCCGTTCCCTTAAACTCCTCAAAGATCACATCGTCCATCCTGCTTCCCGTATCAACAAGAGCGGTCGATATGATTGTAAGGCTTCCCCCTTCTTCAATATTTCTAGCTGCGCCGAAGAAACGTTTCGGCTTCTGAAGGGCATTGGCATCTATACCGCCAGATAAGACCTTTCCACTTGCAGGTGTAACAGTGTTGTGAGCCCTTGCCAACCTTGTAAGGCTGTCCAGAAGAATAACCACATCCTTCTTATGTTCAACAAGCCTTTTCGCCTTTTCAATTACCATGTCGGCAACCTGCACATGTCTTTGTGGAGGTTCATCAAAAGTCGAACTAATGACCTCTCCCTTTACTGAGCGCATCATATCGGTAACTTCCTCAGGTCTTTCATCTATTAAAAGAACGATAAGGTATGCGTCAGGATGATTTATGGTGATACTATTGGCTATGCTCTGCAGGAACATCGTCTTACCCGTTCTGGGCGGCGCAACAATAATTCCCCTTTGCCCCTTTCCTATGGGGGAGACGATATCCAGGATCCGGCCCGATAGATTCTTTCTGTCAATTTCTAGCTGAAAATGCTCCTGAGGATATAAAGGCGTCAAGTTATCAAAGAGTATCTTATGCCTTGCAGCCTCGGGCTTGTCATGGTTTATCTTTTCCACCTTAAGAAGGGCAAAATAACGTTCCGATTCTTTTGGCGGTCTGATTTGACCGGAGATAGTGTCTCCGGTCCGGAGTCCAAATCGTCTTATCTGCGATGGAGAGATGTAAATGTCGTCAGGGCCGGGAAGGTAATTATAATCGGGTGCCCTTAGAAAGCCGAATCCATCTGGTAGTATTTCAAGTACGCCTTCACTAAAAATCATACCCTTTTTTTCAGTTTGAGCCTGTAAGATGGCAAAGATCAGCTCCTGCTTACGCTTACCGGCGGCGCCTTCCACTCCAAGATTTTCAGCTGTCTTGATTAGATCGCCAATCTTTTCCTCTTTCAGATCCTTCAGATTCATTATTGCTCCTTAAAATTTCTTAAATGATGTAGGTTATGTTTGAATGAAATATGGATTATTTAAATTTCAGGATGGGTTCTGATTATCAAAATATCATAATGTCTCTGACCTAAATCCAGATTATGCAAAAATCAATTTTATAAAAATAAAGGGATATTTTTAAACTCGGCTATATTTAAGAGTTTCCGCTTATTGAAGTTAAAATTTGATGTGATATATATGCAGGTCAAACCTGATTAAATATGGGGGGAATAACTAGCTATTTTTAATTTCTATTTTCAGGATTTTAAAGCGATGGAACCAGATATTTGCTGCTTTGTGTGAAAAGATAATCTATTTCACAAGCTTTGTCAAGCAGAGAAGGTCAAAATTATAATAATTGTTTCGAAAAATGGAGGTTTTATCTACTCAAGCCAACTAATCTTATGTGCAGATCCAAAAGCAGATTTAGAATCATGAGTCCAAATATACTCAAAGGGCTGAAGGTCTTTCTCAAGGGTTTTATCTGCCTTGCAGTAGCCACCCATGATCAGGGAACGCTCCTCTTTTTTTATTTCACTTTCTGAACCGGTCTTCGAATAAAGCTTCATATATATTGATCAAAAAAGCCCCACATTAACTGTTTATGAGGCCCTTTAATTTATTTGACTATCGTTGTCAATCTCCAACTAATTCATTGAGTTCTTTCATTACAGGAACATGACTTATATCATGCATTGCGCAATTAAACTCAATCGACTCAACTCTTGTTCCGGGGAGTATGAGAGACATCTTGCCGAAATATTTGCGAAATACCGCAAGCGTTTCAGGATATTCTTTTACAACATCCCTGACGAACATTTCTTTCTTTATTTTGCCTTCCGGCTCTTCATGACCATGTGCAGCCACTTCATCCCTCCAATATCTTAAAAAAGACCTTCTGCGCCATATTAATCGCATAGTCTGTTACAGGTCCGGGATAAATCCCCAGATAGATAACACCCAGATTACATACAGTCAAGGCAAACTTCATTCCGAGACTTACGTCAATTCTATCATCGTTTACAGGCTCCCTCATATACATCGCCTTTATAACCAGGACCAGATAGTACAGGGTGACGGCCGCCATTACAGCGCCTAAAAAAGCAATCAAATAATTTTTTTGCTCAATTATAGCGGCCAGAAGATAAAACTTACCGATAAACCCTCCAAGAGGAGGCACACCGGCCAGAGACATAAGGCCGATAAAAGCGGTTGCCGCAAGATAAGGCTCCTTTCTCGCAAGGCCGTTAAAATCTTCTATTCTCTCACCGCCGGTGGAATTTGCTACCAGCACTATAACCAGGAATGCACCTATAGTCGAAAAGAGGTAAGCCGCAAGATAATATATAGTTGCGCCGGCGCCTAGCTTACTGGCCGCGGCAAGCGCCATAAATATATAACCTGCTGAACCGATTCCTGCATAGGCCATAAGTCTTTTTATATTCTTTTGTGGTATCGCTGCAAGGTTACCGAAAATCATCGTAATGGCTGCAATACCGCAAAGCACGCCGATCCAGACTTCCTGCATTGGCATAAGCGCTGTGTAAAGTACCCGCAATAATACTGCAACCCCCGCAACCTTGGAACCGACGGCAAGAAAGGCCGTAACAGGAGTAGGCGCGCCTTCATAAACATCAGGCGCCCATATGTGGAAAGGCACGGCAGCAATTTTAAAACTAAGGCCTGCAATAACGAGCACCATGCCGAACTTGAGTGTCTGCGGAAACTCGCTCATCTGGGCTAAGCTCTTTTGAATTTCCACAAAGCTGGTACTTCCGGTGACGCCGTAAATAAAGCTTATACCATAAAGAAGAACGCCTGAGGCCATTGCACCGAGAATCAGGTATTTAATACCGGATTCCAGAGAGATCTCATTATCTCTAAGGTAGGAAGCAAGGATATAAAAAGTAATTGTAGTTAACTCCAAGGCAACATAGAGACTCATAAAGTCGGAAGCGGACACCATAAGGAACATGCCAAGGGCTGCAAACAGAGTAAGCACATAAAACTCACCCTCAAAGGCCTTTATCTTTTCAGAATAGGCAATAGACATCAAAAGCACCAGAGCTGCTGTAATACCAAGCACCACCTTAAAGGCCATCGATATACCATCTTGCAGATAGAGGCCAAAGAATGCCGTTCCAGGCTCTGCTCCCCTGCAAACAACCTCTATTACAGCCGCAATAATGGTTATGAAGCTTAGATATCCTATCCAGCGCCTGCTTCCCTTTGTAATGACAAAGTCAAGTACAAGTATTACCAGGGCTGCCGAGCATAAAAGCAGCTCGGGAGACATTAATGTATAATTTGTTGCTGAAAAATCCATATCTACCTCGTTATCTGGAAAGCTGCGCCGTGCGCATCAGTTCGGCTGCATTATTCAATTTGTCTACCAAAGGCTCAACACCGGTGTTAATAATTTCGAGCAGCGGGAAGGGATAAAAACCAACGACCAGTAGAATGGTTATGAGAATCACATATGGCGCCCTATGCAGAAACGTATGTGCGTCTTCAAGGCCCGCCCACCTCGGATCGGGAGTGCCGAAAAAGGCGTCTCTGATTGATCTAAGCATATACGTTGCCGTAATAATCACACCGAATACGGCGGCAACGGTCGCAACGGGATAAATCTGAAATGCCGCTATAAAGACCATTAATTCGCCGACAAAGTTGGCAAACCCGGGCAGGCCGGCAGAGGCAAAGGCCATAATGCAAAAGCAAACCCCTACAAAAGGTATATGCTTTGCCAGACCGGAAAAATCATAGATCATTCTCGTATGTGCCCTGTCATAAATAAATCCTATGAGTGAGAAGGCAAGGGCCGTCATGATACCGTGAGCGAACATTACAAGAACTGCACCGTTTATCCCTACCACATTGACGCAAGCGAGCCCAAGGAGGACATAACCCATGTGAGAGGAACTGGAATAACCGATCATAAACTTAAAGTCCTTCCTGTTCATGGCAACAAGCCCGCCGAAGACCATATTGAGAACACAGAGGAATGCAACTACAGGCATCCACACCTGCGCTCCAGCCGGGAACATATCCAGACAGATCCTGATAACCGCATATGCACCGAGTTTCATCAAAACGCCGGCATGAAGCATACTTACAGCAGTTGGAGCCGCCGCATGTCCTGCAGGCGACCAGGAATGAAAGGGCATCATCGGGATTAGTGCGGCAAAACCGAAGAGCATGAAGGGGAAGAAAAACTTCTGAAACTCTGCTGTATATGGAGTATTTGCCAAAACGGTCATATCAAAGGTAAGAGAGCCATTAACCTCACCGGCAAAGAAATACATGGCAAGGAGTGCAACAAGAGCGATAAGGGAGCCGAAGGTGAGGTATATCATCAGCTTCATCGTAGCATATTCCCTGTTTGCACTCCCCCAGATGCCGAGCAGTGGATACATGGGAATAACGGCAAGCTCGTAATATAGGTAGAAGAAGAGGAGGTCAAGTGACATGAATACACCGTGGACTCCGAAAACGAGTACAAGCAGGAAGAAGAAAAACTCCTTGTCCCTTTCTTTAATACTCACCCACGAAACAAGGCATCCAGTAAATATAACGAAGGACGTAAGCAGTACCATAGATACGCTGATGCCGTCGACACCGAGATGGTACTGAACACCCAGGGTCTCGACCCATGGTATCTGCTCGACAAACTGGTACTGATCGGCACCGGCAGAGGTGTCGTAAGCTATGGTCATATATATTGACAGGACAAGCGAAATGCCGGTGGTTATCACGGACACCCAGCGAACACCCATCCTGTTCCCCCTGGGAAGAACCGAGATAATAAGCGCGCCGATTAGCGGCAGAAACATTATGGCTGATAAAAGTGGAAATTTCATTTTCTACTCCGGATGAACCAAGTTAAAATACCGAAAGAAATACTATAGATGTGACACCGAGGACAAATATGAATGCATAACTTTGCACCTTACCTGTCTGACTGAGCCTTAAGACGGCGCCGCTTTGCCTTGTCAAATAGGCGATGCCGTTAACTCCGAAGCCGATAACCAGGTTAACCTCACACCAGTTACAGAATGCCGAAATCCTGTTATAAACATTTCTGATAAACCAGAAGTACAATTCATCGAAATAATATTTATTTTCAAGCACCTTATAGAATCCGCTTAGCCATCTCTTCATCGGATCTTCAGACTCGGTGATCTGTTTTCTACCGTAGACCCACCAGCCGAGAAAGAGGCCAAGTGCAGCTATTATGGTCGACTGTATCATGATGTCCAAATGAAGCGGCCCGTGAGGGTCGCTTCCATAATGAATAAAGGAACTGAATCCGTGGTATACACCGGGTATACCGAACTCACCGATGACACCGGATATGACAGCGAGTACTGCAAGAACCATCAAGGGAAATGTCATTATAAGGGGGGATTCATGGGCATGATGATCCGTTCTCTTAGGGCCGGTAAATGCAACAAACCAGAGTCTTGACATATAGAAAGGGGTCAGGAATGCCGCAATAGTTCCGAGATAAAAGAGGATATGAAATCCATTTTCATGAGCTGCGCCGAGAATCAGGTCCTTACTCCAGAATCCTGCAAAAGGCGGCAGACCTGCGAGAGCGAGATATCCTATAAAAAATGTCCAGTACGTTATAGGCATATACTTCTTGAGTCCGCCCATATCCCATATGTCTTGCGAATGTACGGCATGTATGACGCTGCCTGACCCGAGGAATAAAAGGGCCTTAAAGAAGGCATGTGTAGTGACGTGGAACATGCTGGCCGAATAACCTGTATAAACTTCGGCAGTCGCCAGATTTACGACGCCCATGGCCATAATCATGTAACCGATCTGGCTAAGCGTGGAAAATGCAAGAATTCTCTTGATATCGTTTTGAGCAAGCGCAATGGTTGCCGCGAAGATGGCCGTAATTCCTCCAACATAGGCCACTGTTTCCATGGCGGCAGGCGCAAGCACTAAAAGAGGGTATGTCCTTGCCACGAGATAGACGCCGGCGACAACCATGGTTGCCGCATGAATCAGGGCTGATACAGGAGTCGGGCCTTCCATAGCGTCTGGAAGCCATACATGGAGAGGAACCTGGGCCGATTTACCCATAGCGCCTGCAAAAATCAATAAAGCTGCGATAGTAAGAGTGCCGGTCGCGTAGGTCGCTCCGTTAGTTGCCAGTATGTCCTGAATTTCATAGAAATTGAATGATCCAACCGTGTAATAAAGCACCAGGATACCAAGGATAAATCCGAAGTCACCGACCTTGTTCGTCATAAAGGCCTTTACCGATGCCTCGGCAGCAGATTCCTTTTCATAGTAATATCCGATGAGAAGATATGACGCGACGCCGACCAGCTCCCAGAAAATAAATATCTGAAGATAATTAGTGGAGAGCACTATACCGAGCATGGAAAAGATAAAGAGCGACAGGCAGGCGAAAAATCTGGAAAAACCTTCTTCGCCGTGCATGTATCCGCGTGCAAACATGTGGATTAGAGTACCGACTCCGGTGACGACCATCAGCATCAAGATACTTAAGGGGTCTATGAGAGTTCCCATCTTGACTGTAAGTCCGGGGACATCTATCCATACCAAGGTACTTTCTATCGGCTCAAAATGGCCATGAGAGCCGAGCAATGCAAAAAACGGTTTTAGCGTCAATATAAAGGGAATTGCAACTCCCGCTATAGAGATGTATGAGCTAAGATCCTTATACTTCCTTGTCAAAAGTACAATTGTTAGACAGGAAATAAGCGGTATAAATAGTATGAACCAACTGTAATGTATCACTGTATAGCCTCTCCTATATTCCCGTTACCACTTAAGGGTATCGATTTCGTCAATCTCCATGGTCTTCCTGACCCGAACCAGATTAACGGCGATTGCAAGCCCTATGGCGACTTCTGCTGCAGCCACTGCCATAGTAAACAGGGAAAAGACCCTGCCGGTCATATTATTAAGGTAATATGAGAATGTTACAAAATTGATATTAACTGCGTTAAGAATTAACTCCAGTGACATCAATATTACTATTATATTTCTTCTCGCAATAACACCAATACAGCCGATAGTGAAGAGTATTGCAGACAGTACGAGAAAGTATTCCATAGGGATAGCAGATTGCATATCAATCCTCCTTTGGCGCTTTAACGGTAAGAACAACTGCCCCGACAAAGCCGACAAGCAAGACCACCGAAATTATTTCAAAGGGCAGGAGATATTTTGTAAATAAAACGGTACCAAGCGCCTCCGTACTTTTTGCCATATCGAGAAACTGGCCTGCGCTTGCAGAAGAGTCGGCAGCGTTACCGAAACCGCCCTTCAGGGCCAGCATTATTAATTCCACCAGAAACAGGAGTGAAACCGGAATGCCGTATGAGGCCCATTTACTAAATTTTTGTTTTGCCATAGAGCTCTTGATATCGAGCAGAAAGACAGCAAAGACAAAAAATATCATTATCGCCCCGACATAAACAAAGATCTGCGCTCCTGCCAGAAAAGGAGCCCTGAGCAAAAGGAAGAGGCAGGCTATCTGGAAAAAGCAGACAATCAGAGATACAACACTGTGCACAGGGTTTCTCATGGTAATTACCATGATCGCCGAGCTAATAGCCAGGGCTGCAAAGAGAAAAAAGAATAATGTTTCTATCATAATATTAAATCCTGTTTACTTTTGAATATCACTACCACCAACGATATCGCTTCTTACCATCTGCAACTATCTTCAAAGTGCCATCTTTTCTAACCAGTCTTGCAGATGAGACCGTTCCCATCTTTTCGGGATCTGTTTCATTAGGCTCATTGGCCAGTAGATCGTCAAGATTCATTACGGCATCTTTTCTTTCATACCCGGCAAACTCGTAACCGGCACCGTGCTTAATAGCATCTTCAGGACAGACCTCTTCGCAGAGTCCGCAATATGCGCATCTGTGCAAATCCATCGTATAAAGGGCGGGACGCCTCACCCCTTTATCATCTTCCTTGGCCTTAATGGTAATAACTCCGGCCGGACATATTCGCGCGCAGAGTTCGCAGGCTACGCACTTTAGCTCATTGTTCTCGTCTACGGCCTGATAATGAAGGCCCCTGAACCTCTCATAAGGAATCCACTTCTCCTTATCGGGATAATGCATTGTAACAGTCTTGCTAAAGGTCTTTCTAAAGGTCAGTGTAGCGCCGCTAAAAAGATCAACCAGAAATACTGTTTTAAGGAAATCCTTAATCATCAAATCCTCTTGTCAACTTCTAATAAAGTAATAAGAAACCGGTGATCAGCACGTTGGCTACGCCAAGTGGAATAAGTATCTTCCAGCCAAGGGTCATGAGCTGATCGTACCTGTAACGGGGCCATGTAAATCTCAGCCACATGAATAGATAAACGAAAAATAGCAGCTTAACTACAAACCAGACAATCCCGGGAATAAAATCAAGAAAACTAACCGGCGAATTCCATCCACCGGCGAAAAGCACAACGGCAAGGGCGGATATGGCAAACATCGCCGCATATTCGCCGAGAGCAAAGATGGCAAACCTCATGCCGCTGTATTCAGTATTAAATCCGCAACCAAGATCTCCTTCACATTCGGTAAGGTCAAAAGGTATCCTGTTTGCCTCGGCGAAACCGGCTACCATGAATATGAAGAAGGCAACCAGCTGTTTGTGAGGCATGATATTCCAATTAAGAAAACCGCCTTCCTGTGCCCTTACTATATCCTGCATATTAAGAGATTGTGCCATCATTATTACACCGATAACAGCAAAGCCCATTGCAACCTCATAGCTGATCATCTGTGCGGAGGCGCGCATACCGCCAAGAAGAGCGTACTTACTGTTTGAAGCCCATCCGCCAAGTATGAGTCCATAGATAGAAAGACCGCCTATAGCAAGAACATAAAGGATTCCGATATTCATATTGGACACATAGATGGAATCCGTTACCGGTATAGCTACAAAAATCGCAATATAAGGCACAAGTGTAATAATCGGAGCAAGCTTAAAGAGGAACTTATCGGCCTTATCAGGAACAATATCTTCCTTCAGGAAAAGCTTTATACCGTCAGCTACGGGCTGAAGAATTCCATGGAAGCCAACCCTCATAGGTCCCGGTCTCTGCTGAATATGACCGGCTATCTTCCGCTCTATCCACGTAAAAGGCAGTGGAAGTGCAAAGATAATGAGAACTGCAACTATAGATTTTAAAGCAACTATAAGCAGTGTATTGGCTAAAAGGGCTTCAAGCATCTTTAAAACCTTCTCCTTCCGAACATGTAGGACATCATATCTACATATTGAGAGTTCATCTTCCTGACTATCGTATCAACAGCAAAAACGATGTTCTTCATAATCTTATATGCAGCCCTGGGCTGGGCTTCAATAAACCTATCAAAATCCGCCTTTTCTATCTTGAGAATCCTGGAATTATGTACAGTCGTTACTGTAGCAGAATGCGGCCTGCCATCCAGAAAAGACATCTCGCCGAATATATCACCATCTTTAAGAAGGGCAAGAACCTGCTCCCTCCCCTCGGGATCCTTCTTGGATATCTTTACCTCGCCGCTCTTTATTATGTAAAGCGTCTGGCCTTCGTCACCTTCATCAAAGACGATAGTATCAGCCGGATAATCCGTCTCTGCCATTATCTGACTGGCAGCCTTGAGTTCCCCCTCGTTGAAAAAAGAGAAAAACTCTAATTTTTTCAGTACACTAATTTCTTCCGCCATAATAGACTCCTTTATCCCTTCTTAACGATACGACCACTGCATCCTTTGCCGAACGCAGTGAACACAGGCCTAACATCAAAGTCAGGATGATTAGCAGGCAAAACAACAAATCCATCAGATACTTTAGCAGTAACGTGAGCCTTGGTTTCAACGGCCCCACCACTGCTTTCAACCGTAATTGCGTCTCCATCGCTGATACCCAGATTAAGCGCATCACGCTGACTTAGATGGGCTCTGGGACCGGAACTGATCTTTAATAATGATTCATCCATCCATGAAAGACTGCTGCCGAGCAATACGTCCTTTCCCGGAACAATGAAAAGAGGAAAGTCCGCCCCTCCTGAACTGTCTCCGGCGACCTTAGCCACTACCTTTCCGCACTTGGGCTGATCAAGTTTTTCAAGGTCAGCAAAGTGACCGTCTCTCGCTATATTATCAAGGTTGATTTTTTCGTATCCGGCAACATTCTTTGAAATTTCATCGGTAATATCGCTTGCGCTTGCATACCGTAAATGGCCGCCCATTTTTTCGGAGAGGTTAACCAGTATGCGCCAGTCCTCTCTGGAATCACCAAGGGGAGCTATTGACCTGTTTAGCTTCTGTACTCGTCCCTCAAGGTTCGTCACTGTCCCCGTATTCTCCGCATAAGAGGCCGCAGGAAGCACAACATCGGCAACTGAAGCTGTCTCCGTCAGGAAGAGGTCCTGAACTATCAGAAGGTCAAGCTTTTCAAAAGCGCTCACTACTGCAGCTCTTTCAAATGCCGTCGCAACCGGATTATCAGCCATAAGGTACATAGCCTTCAGCTTACCAGCTGAGGCCGATTCGATCATAGCGGGCCAATCCATTCCCGCTTTTGCAGCCTTTTTATAACCCGGCAGAGAATCACTCAAAAGCCCCATATCCAGCGAGCCCACCATGTTCCCAACGGGAGGCGCATAGATGACCCTGCCGTTTTTGCCATTAAAACCGACCTCTTCGGCAAGAGCGTACAGAGCCTCAATACTGGATGAGGCATCTGGTCCCCCTGCTATATCATTGCCAAAAAGAATTACTCCTTTTTTTGCACCTGATAGCGACTTTTTAACTGACTCAATATCAGCCTGATCAATTCCGGCTGCAGCAAGCATTTTTTCAGCTTCAGCTCCCTTTAAAGAGCCTTGGGCCGCCATAGCAAGGGCAGCAACAAGAGCTGATTCAGCCCCCTTTCTGTAGCTTAGTCTTTGCTGTGGAGATGTAAGCAGCCTGTTTTCGCCGGCTGTAATCATTATAAGCTTGGCGCCGCCGCTTCTGGCAGCAATCCCGGCATGCATCGATGCAATCGGTGTGTCGCTCGCAACGGAGGAACCAAGGACAAGCACAAGGTCTGCATCCTTTATAGATTTAAGCTCGCCCCTCATTGAAGAGAGTCTGACAGCTGCTGCTCTATCCAGGCCACCAACAGCGGAAAGCGCCACATTGGAAGAACCTACAGTCTCCCTCATAAACTTTTGAAAGAGATAACCGTCCTCATTCGAGCATATACCGGAGGTAACACCGGCTACCGCATCGGCGCCTTTTTTATCCTTTATTTCGGAAAGTCTGTCGGCTACAAAGCCAAGTGCCTTGTCCCAGGAAGTTTCTACAAGCTTCCCGTTCTCCCTGATCATCGGGCTTTTGAGTCTCTTATCGGAGTTAATAAACCTGTGACCGTATCGACCCCTGTCACAGAGGCTGATTTCCGTAGCGCCTTTATCCTCGGTGGCCATATTTCTAAGGATCCTGCTTTCCGTCTCATCAAGAGCGGGGGTGCTTCCTATAGACTTGGTCTGAAGCATTTGAGTTGCTGCCTGATCGACATACTTACGCTCAGAGGTGATACTACAGCCGACGCTACAGTGCGGGCATATTGTTTCCGTTCCTATCAAGTCCCAGGATCTCGCCATAAACTTGAAAGGCTTGCTTGTGAGGGCTCCAACGGGGCATATCTGCGCCGTATTGCCGATAAACTCACTTTCAATCGGGGTATGGCAAAAACTGCCCATCTCCAGTTCATTTCCCCTGTTAAGCTCGCTTATTGCATAGTCTCCCGATATCTCATCGCAGTATCTTGAGCAACGTCTGCAGGCGATGCAGCGATTCATCTCTTTTTCAACAGACGGCCCCATATCCCTCTTCTCGAAGGTACGCTTCTTCCACCTGAAACGGCCGCTTGTGCCGCCGAACTTAAAGGCATGATCCTGCAGTTCGCACTCACCCGCCTGATCACAAACAGGGCAGTCTAGAGGATGGTTGATGAGGAGAAATTCCATCTGGGCCTTCCTGGCCGCTATTACGGTTGGAGACTCGGTAAATACCTTCATACCGTCCATAACGGGAGTTACGCACGATGGCTGAAGCTTCCTCATCCCGTCTATCTGAACGAGACACATCCTGCATGAGCCGAGCTGCTTCAACTTTGCGTGATAACAAAACGTCGGGATCTCAAAGCCTGACTCCCGCGCAGCGTCGAGGATCAGCTTACCGTCGTCGACCTGTATTTCTTTACCATTTATCGTAACTAATGCCATAACTTAACCTTTAAGAGGCAACCATACATTTCTTGTTTTTGATATGATACTCAAACTCGTCCCTGAACTTTTTGACAGCTCCGGCCACCATCATGGATGCCCCGTCACCAAGCGGGCAGAAGGTGTTACCGAAAATGCCATCGCTGACGTTGATAAGAAAATCTACGTCGCCTTCTTTCCCTTTTCCTTCCTCTATATCTCTTATAATGTCGACCATCCATGTACACCCTTCACGACAGGGAGAACACTTTCCGCAGGATTCGTGGGCGAAAAATTTAGCAAGCGTCAGAACCGATTTAACAATACATGTATCCTCGTCCATAACTATAATAGCCCCTGAACCCATCATGGAGCCTATGGCCGCAACGGAGTCAAAATCCATTTTTACATCTATCTCATCGGGAGTCAGCACGGGCGTCGAAGCACCTCCGGGTATAACAGCCTTAAGCTTCTTTCCGCCTTTTATTCCACCGGCATGCTCATATATTATCTCCCTCAGAGGCGTTCCCATGGGAAGCTCATAAGGTCCCGGCTTTTCAACATGACCGCTTATGGTAAATATCTTCATGCCGGGCGATTTTTCAGGCCCTATCTGACCGAAGGCCTTTCCGCCCTTTCTCACTATAAATGGTATCGCTGATAGCGTCTCAACATTGTTAACTATGGTAGGACCGTTATAGAGACCTGCGATGGCCGGGAAAGGGGGTTTTATTCTCGGCATCCCTCTTTTACCTTCTATGGAATCGATAAGAGCGGTCTCTTCACCGCATATATAGGCACCGGCACCGCGATGAACGTAGATATTAAAATCCCGGCCCTTGCCCAGAGCATCCTTTCCAAGAAGACCCTTCTTATTGGCCTCGTCAATGGCCGCTTCAAGCCTGGCCGCACCGAAGGCAAACTCGCCACGTATATATATGTAACCCGCCGTTGCGCCTATTGTATAACCGGCAATTGCGATACCTTCGAGAAGGAGATGGGGATCTTTTTCTATTAAAACTCTATCCTTAAATGTCCCGGGCTCGCCCTCGTCGGCGTTACAGCAAACGTACTTCGCCTTGTCTGACATCTTGGGAATAAAGCTCCACTTCAGGCCCGTAGGAAAACCAGCGCCACCCCTGCCTCTTATGCCCGAGGCCTTTACCTCATCAATAACCTCATCAGGGGTCATTGAAAGAGCCTTTTTCAGATTCTCATAAGCGCCCTTTTTAAGGGCCGTCTCAATGAGATACTGCTTCGGGTCGTCTGTATTAGTACATAGTACTTTTTCGATTGCAGCCATCAGCTAAAACCATCCAGTATCTTATCAATCTTTTCTTCGGTGAGGTCTTCATGATAGTCATCATTAATCTGCATCATAGGGGCCGTTCCGCATGACCCGAGACACTCAACCGTTGAAAGGGTAAACTTATTATCTTCCGTAGTCTTTCCTTTGGAAACGCCGATCTTCTTCGAGATATACTCAACTATATGCTCAGCCCCAAGGAGAGAACATGAGAGATTAGTACAGACCTGTATATGATTCCTGCCCACAGGTTTCTTGTTATACATAGTATAAAATGTAGCCGACTCATAGACCTGAATAGGCGGAACAGAAAGTATCTGGGCGATTTCGGCCATCGCATCTTTTGTCACGTAGCCCTGTTCGGCCTGTGCAAGATATAGCGCCGGAAGAACAGCGCTCCGCTTAGTCGGATACTTTTTCTGCACTTCCTCTATTTTTTTCAGCGTTTCTTCTGAAAGGATTGCCACTTTAAAACCTCTAATAAGATCTATTTGACAGTTTAAACTATTTGTCCGTCTCGCCCATAACCGGATCAAGACTTCCGATTACCGCAACCACATCGGCGATGAAACCGCCCTTACACATCAAATTCAGTGATTCAAGATTCACAAATGACGGGGACCTTAACTTCAATCTGTGCGGCTTTCCTGTGCCGTCACTGACAAGATAACAACCAAGCTCGCCCTTTGGAGATTCAAGTCCGAAATATACCTCACCTTTTGGGGGCTCCATTCCATGCATAACGAGTTTGAAGTGATGTATCATCGACTCCATATCCGTTTTCACCTTTCCCCTGGGAGGCATGCAGTATTTTGTATCCTCCGCCCTGAAAGCTCCGCCCGGCAGCTGGTCAAGACACTGCCTGATTATCTTAAGGCTTTCCTTCATCTCCCAGATCCGAATAATGTAACGATCATAACAATCGCCGCTCTCCCTGAGAGGCACCCTGAAATCCATCTTGTCATAAACGAGATAAGGCTCATCTCTTCTGAGGTCACGATCCACACCTGAGGCCCTGAGGTTCGGCCCGCCAAGGCCCAAACTGGTCGCATCCTTCGCGGAAATCTTGCCGACGTTCTTCATCCTCTTTAGCCAGATCCTGTTGTTATTCAGGAGCTGCTCGTATTCAGCAAGACCCTTCGGGAAATAGTCTATAAACTCCCTGCATTTCTGCAGGAACATATCATTTGCATCGTAACTGACACCGCCTATACGCATATAGTTGGTGGTCATCCTTGAGCCGCATAAGATCTCGAAGAGATCAAGGATCATCTCTCTGTCCCTGAAACCGTAAAGAAGCACGGTCATAGCCCCAAGATCGAGCGCATTTGCACCTACACAGAGTATATGCCCTGCAATACGGCTGAGCTCGGCGCATATTACCCTTAGATATTGAGCCCTCTCCGGCACCTGGACTTCCAGGAGTTTTTCAACGGTCATTACATAGGCGAGATTATTCGACATGCCAGCCATATAATCAAGCCTGTCCGTATAAGGTATAAAACTATGATAGTTCCTGCTCTCGGCGATTTTTTCAACGCCGCGATGCAGATAACCCACCACGCACTCCGCATTCATAACCTGCTCACCATGCAGATTAAGAACTACTCTCAAAACTCCGTGTGTACTCGGATGCTGAGGCCCGAAGTTAAGAATCATCTCCTTCGCGCCTGAACCGGTCACATCAGAACTTGTTATCTCTACATCATAACCAGACAAAACTACTCCTCTTCACCGAAGGGCTGATACTCATCTTTATAGCCCCTCTCCGGATAATCTTTTCTGAGTGGATAGCCAACCCAGTCTTCATCCATATATATTCTCTTAAGGTCGGGATGTCCTTCAAACTCAATCCCATACATATCGTAAGTCTCTCTTTCAACCCAGTCTGCCGTCTTCCATATATCAACGACCGAGGCTATCTTCTCTCCATCTGCCAGCCTTACCTTGACCCTCAGGCGATGTTTTTTCCCTATGGAGTGAAGATGGTAGACAACTTCAAAGCGCGGCTCTCTAGGTAAATAATCTACACCGCAAACATCGAGGAGATAATTAAAGTTGAGTTCTTTGTCATCCCTTAGGAATATACAAATTTCTTTAATGCTCTCTTTTTTAACAACGACCGTTTCATCGCCGCGAAAGCTGTGAGTTTCAACGACAGCATCGCCGAACTTCTTTTTTATTTTGTCTATAATATTCAAAGTCGCCATCTTAAGCCTGCTTAAGCCCTCTTCCTGAAATTGGACTCTCTCTTAATCTTTTCCTGAAGTTGGAGGAAACCATACATTAGGGCATCGGGCCTGGGAGGACAGCCTGGAACATATACATCGACAGGCACGACAAGATCGCAACCCTGAACGACGCTATATGTATTGAATATACCGCCTGAGGAGGCGCAGCTTCCCATGGAAACTACATATCTCGGCTCCGCCATCTGATCATAAAGCCGCCTTAGGGCAGGCGCCATTTTCTTGGTCAGCGTCCCGGCAACGACCATAACATCGGACTGCCTTGGAGAAGGCCTGAAGACAACGCCGAAACGGTCAAAGTCATAACGGGAACAGCCGGACGAAATCATCTCAATGGCGCAGCATGCAAGACCGAAGGTCATAGGCCAGAGCGATGAACTACGTCCCCAGTTTATGATAGTATCGGCACTTGTGAAAAATACGTTATTTTCAAGTTCTTTTTCCATTATCTCACCCAATTTAGCGCTCCCTTGGCCCAGGCGTAAAAATAACCGACAAGAAGTATAGCAATGAATAACACCATCTCTATAAATGCAAACATACCAATCTTATCAAGCACAACAGCCCATGGAAAGAGGAACAGCGTTTCCACATCAAAGATCACGAAAAGAACGGCGATGATATAAAACTGTACCGTAAATTTCCCGGCATCCGCCTCGCCAACGGGGTCGATTCCACACTCCCAGGGGCCCAGCTTTTCTTTATATGAATTTTTTGGTTTTAGAATCATACCGACCAGAAGTGCAGCCTGCGCCATAACGAAGGTGACTCCCATAACCAGTACAACAGGAAGATAGTCTTGAAGCAGATTAACCTGGGACATACAAATATTCTCCCTTGTAAATCATTTATTCACCAAGGCGACACTATGCCGATGTGGCGAAGTTGAGGTAGGTTATTTCATCGCGTAAAAGATGTCAAGAAAAAAAAACAAAAATGTATACTGTATACAATTTATTGCGGTTGGAGCGCCCTCTCATATCATAAGCCCTGAAAAAATAAGCTTTTTTAAGGTATCTACAAGTACAATCAAACCAAAATAATGATCTTTAATTTTTCACTTTAATTTGCCTGCATATAAAAAATTAATAAAAAAAGGGGCTATGCGCATCGGCACAGCCCCTTTTTTATAATGTTTTTTTTCTGAGCTAAGACCTAAGCCCCTATAAGCTTGACACTACTCGCCTGAGGTCCCTTATCTCCCATCTCTTCCGAGAACCTGACCTGAGTTCCCGTTTCAAGCTTGCTGAAATCTCCATTGAGAAGACTATTCTCATGAAAATAAATCTCCCGCCCGTCAGAGGTCTCTATCCTGCCGAACCCCTCATCAACTGAAATAGAAATTATACGACCATGAGGCTGCTCCTCGTGAAGCTTTACCTTTCCGCTCCTGCGGTCTGTATGTGTCTCCAGTTTTCGATATGCTGCATTAAAGGCATCACGAACTGCCACATAAACATCTTCATGCGACTTGTCTTTGTGATTATCTCGACTTATCACCAACTCCTTGCCGGGAACGGTCAGGTCAATCCTTACCTGATATATGACGCCCTTGTTTTGATGTTTATGCGGCGCCTCCACAATGACCTTGCAAGCGATGATTTTATCATGGTATCGGTCAAGCTTTTCAGCCAGCGCCCTTACCTTTTCCTCCACCGCATCGGATGGATCCATGTTACGAAAACTTATTTCCAATGGTTGTTGCATCTGATTAATCCTCTCTAAAATGTAATATTCACAATAAATATTCTGAATTTGAAAATAGTATACTATTTTTAAATTAATAATGCAAAACCGATCTTTTTTGCCGGGCAATTTTATCGGCAATTTGCCCCCTCCCCGGTAAATCCCTACGTTTCATACCCGGCAACCTTCTTGATAACAGCGCCAAGATTCGCCACATCATCAACCGACTCGTAAAGGTCCTTCGTTGAAGTGCTCCTCATTCTCCACTGCACACCGATGTCATCACTTGACTGGTCGAAACGCACATTGGCATAATCTGCATAGGGATTGATCATCACCTTGATCTGCGCCAGGCCAATGTCCATTCCGATAAGATCGTCTATTACTGTTTCCAGGCTTTCAAGGTGGGTGGCCACAACGGCAATTTTAAGCTCTTTCAGTTCCGACGGGTACATTTCGTAATTCTTTATCTTCTTCATTATCTTTGACAGAAAGCTCGTATTTCTGTCGCGAAGGTAGAGCCTTTCCATGAGCCCTTTGTTATAAATATCGTCAACTGGACTTATGTGCGATAGATACCCGAACTTACGGGGTAAATAGACCACTATAGAAGTGCATGGCCCAACCCCGCTTGTCTCAAGAAGTTCTCCGCTTCTAGTCATACAAAACTCGCTCACATCGGCCCTTTTCCCGTTCTTTTTATTCCATAATGAAGAGACGGTGCTCCTGGCCTTATTCCTCACCATAACCTCTTTCATGACGCCACCGAGATAATATTTTTTATGTCCCTTGTAGTTTTCGGTAATCACCTCGTCCTCATCTATCTCTACGATTATAATCCATTCATTGTTGAAGACTTTGAACTTTTCAAAGGCGCTGAAGACCCTTACCCTCCGGTAATCTTCTATCACTTTCTGCCCCTCCTTCATTTCAAAGGCCAGTCGCACCGCTTCGGTATCTACCTTTTGTTTCAGTATAGTACTGTCAACAACAAACCGGGAGTCCGTGAGCATCAGCTTACCCCTGTTCACAAGATAAACTTCCCCAGTCCGGCCCAGACCGCCATGATCAGACAGTATGGAATTTACCTTGTTTATGGGGGCTTGCAGGACAATCCAGCCGGATCTTTTTCCAGCCTTCTCAAGGGGGGTGACAAAGAAGGCTGCCGGCTCGTCAGATGGGCCGTAATGCCCGTAGTCCACGAACTGCTTCTCTCCATCTTCCCTAAGCTGCTTGGCCAGATGGCTTCCGGCCCATCGACCACTGAATAGATTCGTATGGTAGTCAGACTCCTGCTTGATGCTGTGGAAGATGAAGCCACTTTCATCTACAAAGAGAATGTCGTAAAAGTCGCTGTACTCTGTAACAAAATGGACGTCCATATCAAATATCAGTTTCTGCATGGCAAGGAGAGTCGGTTTTGCCTTGATTTCGTTGAAAAGGCGGACCATCTTTCCGTCATCGACGATGGCATAAGACTTATCCATTACTCCCTGAAAATAGCGAAGGACTTCAGCTTTTTTCTCTTTTTTTATCTTAGAAAGTCTTTTAAAGGTAGACTCCTTGATGCTCTTAGATGCAGAATGGCTACAGCCCGCTCCGATAAGCAGTAGAAATAAAACAACAAAGGGCCTCAGATCAAATTGTTTTATTCTTGAAAAAATCATAAAAACTTTTTCCCCTCTCATTTGGAATTATTCTGATTGAAAATTAATGAGTTAAAGTAATATTTTTACTAACCTATGTCAAAATAAATGAAAAGAGCTTTTAATAAAATATGATATGGGACAGTACCTTCAGGATATGAAGGATGCTGTCCCATAAATAAGTATCAAAAGAAAAAACGAGGTGTGTAATTCTTGTTCAAACAGGGATGGCCTCTCAACCATATCTACCCTTAAAGTTTCAACTTCGACATGAGTTACCTTTAAAGCTAAAGTAGATGTAAATAGCTATACTCTCATAGCCCCTGCCAGCAGTATGTTCCCGGAATTAACCTTAAAAAGAAAAAGTAAATTCAGCAGCATAACTCGCCTCAGAATCTTCTGCTCCGCTGTCAAACACCTTTTCATCCGATTCGTCTGTCCTGTACTCAAGCAGGAAACCGGCGCCTTCACCAAGAGAATATAGCGCTGCAACGGTATAAGCCGTTCTTTTCTCAATCATGCCACTGTTAAACCTCGTCCCGTCTTCATCATCAAAGCTGTCATACCTTAGGGTAAGACTTAAATCATTAGTGGCCGCATAATTTGCCATTACCATAAATCCGCTCCACTCTGCGTCTTCCCCGGCTGCTGCCCCTCCTTCATCTTTACCCGAATTATACTCAGCGCCGATGGTGAGTTTGTCAACCATTTTCAAAGTAAGGTCCATATCGACAACTGTCAATTTATCATCCGTAGGCCCTTCTTTACCTGATATAGTTGAAAGACCTATATTAAGGCCCTTGAAAGGTGTTAGACCCAATCTCCCGCCAACAGTCCTGCTGTTGTTATTATCATAGTTATTATCCCAGCCGTTGACGACATAAAGACTGATATCTGCCATATCATTAAACTCATATGACCCCATGGCGCCAGTCAGGTTTGTGGGAAGACCGTAATCAAATACCAGGGCATGAGAGTACTGATACATATCTACAGGATCAAGAAGTTCAAACCCTATGGGCGCATTGAACTTACCAAAGGTCAAGTCAATACCCTTAGTATTATAAGTGACATAAGCCTGTTCAACAAGGTCATCAAATTGCTGAATTTCAACCTCGGGACCCGCTGCAGTAGAATAGTCCTTCATGGCTGTCATGTAATTTATGTCTGCCCTCAGAGAAAGGCTGCCATCTATTTTTTTCTCTATATCTATCTCTACCTGGTCAAGCCCGAAAGAGCTGTCTCCATACTGGCTTTCATATAAACTTGTATCCACGAAGCCGCTTATTTTAAGACCATTGACCTCTTCGGCCATTACCTTCGATGAGAATGTAAGCGCCAAGCCCGCAACAACGCCAACAACAGCAGTTTTATTTATGATCCTACTTATTTTCATTATTCTTTCCGCCTCTATTTTTATTTTATCCATTAAATAAAACGGCGCCTGGCGGAGGTTTGATATTACCGGGTTTGGGTAAACGATAATATCAAGTGGGCCAGGCGCCGCAAACTAATTTCTAATTCACTGATTAAAACTCCCTGAACTCTTCCTCATCCATGGGGATCACCTCATTTGGATTGACCATCTTTGTTGCAGATGCAGGGCTTTTAGCAGGCGCTGCCGCCTTCGTATGAAGTATGTTGCGCACCATGCCTGAAACGCCATCTGTTTTATTGGCGACTGTCTTTTTTACGGCTGTTAATTTCTGGGCAGGCTTAATGCCAGGTTCAGCTCTCCTGTCTTCACTTCCACCGACGATTTCAACAAGGCTGGTAACAATATCCTTCAGGTTTTCAGCCTGGGCAGAAAGCTCCTCACTGGCCGAAGCGGTCTCTTCGGAATATGCCGAGTTTTGCTGTGTTACCTGGTCCATCTGAGTAACCGCCTTGGTCACCTGGTTGATCCCTTCCGCCTGCTCCCTTGAAGCTGCGGCGATTTCAGAGATCAAATCGGATGCCTTGGTTGCGTTGGTAACGATTTCATTGAGAACCTGTCCTGACTCTGCAGCAAGTTCGCTTCCGAGCTTCGCCTTGGCCGTGCTGTCTTCTATAAGACCGGATGTTGTCTTGGCAGCCTCTGCGCTCCTTCCGGCCAGGTTCCTTACCTCTTCGGCAACAACAGCAAAACCTTTCCCGTGCTCGCCTGCCCTTGCCGCCTCGACGGCGGCATTGAGGGCGAGGAGGTTTGTCTGGAAGGCAATCTCGTCAATGACCTTAATAATCTTGGAGACCTCGACGCTGCTGGCGTTAATTTCATTTACAGCGGCTATCATCTTGGATACGGAATCTGCGCCCTTTACAGCAGTATCCTTGGCAACGGTAGAGAGCTGCTGTGCCTGACCGGCATTGTCGGCATTCTGCTGAACTGTAGAAGACATCTCTTCAAGGGAAGATGAGGTCTCTTCCAGTGATGCCGCCTGCTCCGTTGCGCCTTCTGCCAGCGCCTGACTGGAAGAAGATATCTCCGTAGAGGCCGAAGCTACCTGCTCCGCGCCGTCATTGATCTCATCTATAGCCTTGTTTATAGGATTTGCTATAGACCTGGTGATAATTAGCGCTACCGCAATAATAGCGCCCAGACCTATTAGCCCCACAACCACAATAATCCACTGGATCGCCTTAACTGAGGCAAAGGCCTCGGCCTCATCGATCTCGGCCAGCAGACCCCAAGTTACATCAAATACCTTTACAGGCGTGTAGGCAGAAAGAACAGAGTTGCCGTTATAGTCTGTAATGATTTTTGCGTCGCTGCGTCCCGCCAACGCTTCGCTTGCAGCTTCAGTATCAACGCTACCCTTTGAAGGATTTGCGAATGATGCCTTTACGGAATGGTTAACAGAGTCAAGGAAGGAGTCTGAACGCATCAGTTTGTCCTGACCGACGAGGTAGGTCTCTCCCGTTTTACCCATGCCGCTTCTCTCGGTCATAATGGCATTGATCGCACCTAGGGAAAGCTGAAGCGCTACCACAGTTTCAATATCACCGTCTCTTTTGTCTACCACAGGCTGCGCAATAAAGGCCGCAGGCTCTCCGTTAGTGGGAGCGTAAGGTGCAAAGTCTGCAAAACCAAAATCTTTTGAACTTATAACCTGGCGCGTAAGCTTGCCGAGGTTGGATGAACTGTACTTGCCGCTCACTATGTTGGTCTGGTAGTCCGACTCTTGATTTACCGTATAATAGACATAACCATCCTCTGTCATGAGGAAAAGATCGTAATAGCCGTATTTATCTATATATTTGGCGTAATACTCGCTCCCCTTCTCGTCAACTGGGCTGAACGCCTCGGCAACGTCAATTTCACTTAATATAGCCCAGTGCATACCTTGGATATCGAGAGGCGCATAGGCGGAAAGGACAGGATTCCCTTTGTAATCGATGATTATATCCGTACCGGTCTTGCCGGCCAGCGCATCACTGGCCGCCTCTGTATCTACACTCCCCTTGTCTGGTTTTGCAAAAGATGCCTTTATAGTGTGGTTGATCGGATCAAGAAAGGAGTCTGATCTCATCAACTTATCTGAAGCGATGAGATAACTCTCGCCCGTCTTACCCATCCCTGCGCGTTCCATCATGATCTTGTTGATCTGATCGGTTGAAAGTTGCAGTGCCATAACACCGATAGTTTTGCCGCCTTTCTTTATAGGCCTCCCTATAAATGCTGCAGGTTCGCCGTTGCTCGGTGCATAAGGTTCAAAGTCCTGTATCGCCTCTGCCCTGCGCGCCTTACCAAAGAGTTTTCCAAGGGGACTAGAACTCAGCTGCCCACTCACTAGATTTTCACCGAGATCAGACTCTTTTGCCGCCGAATAAACGACATCGCCGTCATCTGCAATGAGGAAGAGGTCATAATAACCGTACTCTTTCTGGTATTGCGTCAGCCATTTACCAAATTTTCTTTCGACAGCCTTCCATTTTGGGCCGCCTGCTTTTCCGCCTTCTTCCATGAAGGCTACTTCGAATGCATCCATGGCATTTAAAATTGTATCATTCGTGGAAGCAACGGAGAGATCTCCGAAACGCTCGCTGAAGTAACTCTCTATCTGGCTCTTTTTTATGTCACGAACGGAAATGAGTTTATTGAAGGCCTCATAACGGATTGCTGCTACAGTTTCCATGAGAACGCCCATATCACCTTTTCTCTCACCGAAAAATGTTTCTATCTGCTTCTTTTTTATCTCCCTCACCGCCTCCAGTTGATTGAATGCCTGGAGGGAGAGCGCATTGCTCGATTTACTTAACGCTGTCAGTCCGATCACCGCAAAGGGGATAAGGCCCACAGCGAGAAATGATAAAATCAGCTTTGTCCCCAGTTTCATATTTTTAAACATCAGTTAACCTCCGTTTTATTTTTCTGTTTATTTGTCGATTGGATCTCTTCAAGTATTACAAGGTCATCGGAAGTAAGCACCTTGTCGATATCAAGAAGGATCTTTACGCCGTTGTTCACCTTGCCCATGCCGAGGATGTAATCGGTGTTGAGTTTGGTCCCGAATGACGGGGTCTGCTCGATGCTGGCTCCATTAATATCCATGACCTCGGAGACGGTGTCGACGACTATCCCCATCATGGTCCCTCCCACGGCAACTACTATGATGCAGGTCCTTTTATCGTCACCCCCCTCCTTCATGCCGAACTTGAGACGAAGGTCGACAACTGGTATAACCTGCCCCCGCAGGTTAATAACTCCTCTCACATAATTCGGAGTCTGGGGGACGGTGGTAATATCCATTAGTCCCATAATCTCACGGACCTTTAGAATTTCAAGCCCGTACTCTTCTTCCTGGAGTAAAAAGGTGAGAAACTTCCCCCCATCAACTCCACTTGCCGCTTCTGCCGCTTCTGCCATAAGCCTCTCTCCTTTTATTATTTATGCTGCTTTAAATGCATAACCATAAATTTACCAGCAACAATTCAAGATGCCTCTTTGCCAAATAAGAGTTTTTCACATAAAAAATTTACCCCTCAACCTTTTTAATAGTGTCGATGAGCTTTTGCGGTTTGAAGGGCTTTTTTATCCAGTCATTGGCGCCTGCCGCCCTGCCCGCCTCTTTTTTTTCATTATCGCCTTCAGTCGTAAGGATAAGTATGGGAGTTGAATCATATCTCACCATTTTTCTTGCCTCTTTTATTAGGGAAAGACCGTCCATATTAGGCATATTAATATCGGTGATTATGAGGTTGAATCTTCTATTGTTACGCATCTTCTCAAGGGCTTCTCGACCATCGTTGGCTGTCATGACATCGTAGCCCATACTTTTAAGAACCATTGAAACAGCCATTCTCATGGTGCTGGAATCATCAACCGCAAGAACTGTTTTCATATTATCTCACCTTTTTTTCAGCGCTCTTGCCCCTTATTTAATAAAATAAAAAGGAATATCAATGAACGCCTTTGCCTTTACCATCTAGCGCCGTATCAAGCGCAGCCAGCAACTTGGCCGATTTAAAAGGTTTTGCCATGCGGTTTTCAGCGCCAAGGGCGTCAAGCTCCCTGTTTACTTCATTCGACAGGTTTGCCGTAAGAATCAATATAGGTATGTCTTTAATGCAGGAATCTTCTTTTGCTCTTTTATAAAATTCAAAACCGTTCATCTCCGGCATCATAAGGTCAAGCAATACTATATCAGGCTTCATATTCTTAAAGGCTTCCAGTCCGCTTATGCCATCGGTTGCAAGCTCGACCTTATATCCTTTGGCCATCAGCAGAAACTGGAGCATCTTTCTTATCTTTTCATCATCATCGACTATAAGGGCTGTACAGCGCATAAAAATTTCCTTTGCCTTCTATATATATGTTCCGGTAAACCTGCTCTTTAAATACCCATTTTTTCTAACTTATCGGAAATCGCTTGTATTTCCGCCTGGGCTTCATCTTTTCTATCTAGATAAATCAACATATCCAGCCTTGTCAGGGAATTTCTTATATAATTTGATAATTCTCTATTTCCACTTACTTTCACATAAGGCTCATGACACTCCTTTATTTCCCTGATATCCGCTTCGCTGTTTAGCATCTTATTACCTCCCCCTTTAATCTCCTGTTTATCAACCTTCATTTCGCTTATTCTCCTATTAACGTCTCTATTCTTTCCCTAATGTCTCTGGCAGAAAAAGGTTTAAAAAAGAAATTGCTTACACCGAGCGCTTTAAAACTCATTATTGTTTCCTCGGAATAACTTCCCGTCATAACTATAGCCTGAGAGGAATAAGTGGATGCCTTTATCATCTCGATAAGTTTGGCGCCGTTTATTCCAGGAATATCTATATCGGTTACAAGACAATCTACCTTCCACACCCTCAAAAGGTCCCAGGCCTCTTTACCGTTTGACGCCTTGAGTACCCTGAAATATTTTTTAAGCGAGAATACCAGCGCTTCCAGAATCTCAGCCTCATCATCAACGACAAGAACGGTCTTTTTATTCATAATTATCGGTTAATAATTAAATTTTTACCTTGGGGGCAGATCGAGAAACATCCTGATGTTGAAAAGCTTCCGCCTTCCGCTGAGCTCCGCCTGTCTTATATCCCTGATGGTGGCTACTATATCAAGAGCAGTCCATAATAAATATCGGCTTACTTCCTATTTTAATATAGGAATTTGTCCTACATTTAAGGCTCATAATACACAAAGCGATAAGCTGCCGATGAAGGACAAAGAGCCTGCTATCAGAGGTTCTTAATCCTGAAAGGGTATATTGGGGCGAGATTTTTCTGAAGGGGGATAGAGAGCGGTCCGATATCACGCCGCATATAGCGGCAGTTAAATAAACATCACTGCAATGGCCTGTAGGCAGCCTATCCGTGGGCGAATACGCTGCCTCTTTTGGGGAGCACCCGATAACGGCGCTTATAAATAGACGGGAAGAGAAGCCGGCAGCCCATAATGTCCCTTGGTCTTTTTTATACAGGCATATGAGGGAGTCCTCTGTGAGGACCTACATCTTACTTCCTGGTGAACTTGAGCAGCTTCCCTTCCTCCTCTCCAAGGTCTGCCATAATGGTGTCTCCTTCGCTGAAGCTGCCCGAGAGTATCTCCATGGAGAGGGGGTTTTGTATCTCCTGCTGCAGCGCCCTTTTGAGCGGCCTTGCACCGAAGTGGGGGTCGAAACCGACCTCGGCCAGCTTTTCCTTGGCGGCATCGGAAAGTTCCAGGGTCAGCTTCCTGTCGGCAAGCAGTTTTTTGAGCCTTTCCAGCTGAATATCTATAATTATCTTTATATGCTCAAGGCTTAAGGAATGGAATATTATTACATCATCCACCCTGTTTATGAATTCAGGCTTAAACTGCGCCTGCAACTCCGCCCAGACAAGCCTCTTCATCTCTTCGTAATCTTTCTCCCCAAGGTCCTGGATGTGACTGCTCCCTACATTGGATGTCATGATAAGTATTGAATTTCTGAAATCCACCGTCCTTCCCTGCCCGTCGGTAAGGCGGCCGTCGTCAAGTACCTGGAGGAGTACGTTGAAGACATCGCTGTGCGCCTTTTCAATCTCGTCAAAGAGGATGACCGAATAGGGCCTTCGCCTCACCGCCTCTGTAAGCTGCCCCCCCTCATCGTAGCCGACATAGCCGGGAGGCGCGCCGATGAGTCTTGAGACAGTATGCTTTTCCATATACTCACTCATATCTATCCTGATCATGGCCTGCTCATCATCGAATATGAATTCGGCCAGCGCGCGGGCAAGTTCCGTCTTTCCCACGCCTGTTGGCCCCATGAATATGAATGAGCCTATGGGCCGGTTGGGGTCCTGAAGTCCCGCCCTGGAGCGTCTCACCGCATTGGCCACGGCGAAGATCGCCTCATCCTGGCCGACGACCCTTTTCTGCAAATTCTCTTCCGTGCGGAGTAGCTTATCCACCTCCCCCTCCATCATCCTGGATACAGGCACACCGGTCCACCTGGAGACTATCTCGGCTATCTCCTCGTCGCCCACCTCCTCGGAGAGCATCTTCTTTTCCTCCTGAAGAGATTCAAGCCTGACCTTGCTTTCCTTGAGCTCCCTTTCAAGTTCCATGAGAGTCCCGTATTTCAGCTCGGCCGCTTTTTCGAGTCTCCCTTCTCTTTCGGCCTTTGCCGCCTCATTTTTGGTCTCTTCCGTCCTTTCCTTAATGTCCCTTATCTTCTGGATGGCATCTTTTTCCGCCATCCAATGGGCCTTCATAGAGTCGCTTTTTTCCTTCAGCCCTGCCAGTTCCTTGTCGATAGAGGCAAGCCGCTCCTTTGATGAGGCATCCTTCTCTTTTTTAAGCGCCTCCCTCTCTATCTGGTGCTGGATAATCTTCCTCTCCACCTCGTCTATCTCCGTAGGTAGTGAATCTATCTCTATCCTCATTCTCGATGCCGCTTCATCAATAAGGTCTATCGCCTTGTCGGGCAGGAAACGGTCCGTAATGTATCGGTTGGACAGGGTCGCAGCTGCGACGATGGCGCTGTCTTTGATTCGAACGCCGTGATGCACTTCGTACCTCTCCTTTAGTCCCCTTAAAATGGCGATGCTATCCTCCACGTCAGGTTCACCCACATAGACGGGCTGGAACCTCCTCTCCAGTGCGGCGTCCTTCTCTATATGCTTCCTGTACTCATCCAGCGTAGTGGCCCCCACGCACCTCAGCTCTCCCCTTGCAAGAGCGGGCTTTAGCATATTGGATGCGTCCATGGCGCCCTCCGCGGCGCCGGCGCCTACCAGTGTATGGAGCTCGTCTATAAAGAGGATGATCTCTCCGTCCGCCTCGGCTATCTCCCCTAGAACCGCTTTGAGCCTCTCTTCAAACTCGCCGCGAAACTTGGCGCCCGCTATGAGCGCCCCCATATCGAGGGCGACTATCTTCTTGTTTTTCAGCGTCTCCGGTATGTCGCCCGAGACTATCCTCTGTGCAAGCCCCTCGGCTATGGCTGTCTTTCCGACGCCCGGCTCCCCTATCAGGACAGGGTTGTTCTTCGTCCTCCTCGACAGGACCTGAATAACCCGCCTTACCTCTTCGTCTCTCCCTATTACGGGATCGAGCTTGCCCCGCCTGGCAAGGTCAATAAGATCCCTGGCATATTTTTCAAGCGCCTGGTATTTCCCTTCCGGGTTCTGGTCTGTCACCCTCTGGCTCCCCCTTATCTCCTTTAGCGTTTTAAAGATATCATTTCTTGATATGCCGCTTTTGGCCAGGATGGCAGATGCGGCGCTATCCTTCTCTTCCAGGATGGCAATGAAGACATGCTCCGTGCTGACGTATTCGTCTTTCAGCTTGTCCGCCTCTTCCTGGGCCTTCATAAGGACGCGGTTAAGCGCCGGTGAAAGGTAGACCTGTCCACCCGGCTCGCCGTAAACCTTCGGTATTTTATCGAGAGCCGCGCCCGTCTTCCCTCTGAGCTCGGCCGGGTCTACCCCTATTTTTTTCAGTATGGGGACAATGATTCCCTCCGGCTGATCAAGAAGCGCCAGCAGCAGATGTTCTACCTCTATCTGCTGCTGATTTCTTTTTTGAGCAATAGCCTGGGCCTCGGCAATCGCCTCCTGTGACTTTACGGTAAATTTGTCGAATCTCATAATCTCTCCAATTGCTTAAAGGCATATCTATTAAATTTAATATAGTTACAGATCTTCCGGATGTCAATC
>JAVVFD010000039.1:0-18760 GCA_032250935.1 bacterium | reverse complement strand
CGCCATTATTTTTGAAGAAAGGGTGTCGTTGAAATAGAAGTCCAATTTCTCGTTTACACTAAAAACTTGACACCCTCTTGCAGAGTACCTGAAAGCAGGTTTACCGGTTATAACTTCTGATTTTCCCGAATTAAACCGCTTTATCGATGAAAAGGGGATAGGATGTACCATCAGTTCAATATCAGGTCTATCGGGGCCCCTTTGTGAAATCATAGATAACTATGAAACATATAATTTAAATGTCGTTAATTGTTACCAAAGCATATTCCGTTTTGAAAACCACTTTCACCCTTTTCTTAAAAAATTATACCCACTTGCTGCAACTGAACCTCTGGAGGCGAAACAATGATTCCCGTAAATGAGCCCTTACTGAACGGTAATGAAGGTAAATATCTAAATGAGTGTATTAAAACAGGATGGATTTCCTCAGAAGGGCCATTTATTAAACAGTTCGAAGATAGGTTTTCCTCTACGATGGGTCGTAAATACGGTATTGCGGTAGCCAATGGATCTGCTGCGCTTGATATTGCCGTAGCAGCAATAGGCATTAAAGAAGGTGATGAAGTTATAATGCCAGCTTTTACCATTATTTCTCCGGCTGCTTCTGTGGTGCGTGCCGGTGGCATTCCGGTCCTCCTGGATAGTGACCCGAATACATGGAATATGGATACCAAGCAAATTGAGGATAAAATAACAAAAAAAACTAAAGCCATCATGGTTATTCATATCTATGGATTGCCCGTAGATATGAAACAGGTACTTGAAATTGCTCAAAAGTATAATATTAAAATAATAGAAGATGCGGCTGAGATGCATGGGCAAACCTGCAATGGGAAAGCATGTGGAAGCTTCGGAGATGTAAGTATCTTCAGCTTTTACCCAAACAAACATGTAACAACGGGAGAAGGTGGTATGGTTGTTACGAATGACAGTCACCTTGCTGACAGATGCCGGAGCCTCCGCAACCTTTGTTTTCAGGCAAAGAAACGGTTTGTCCACGAAGAACTTGGATGGAACTATCGCATGACCAATATGCAGGCAGCGCTAGGTCTGGCTCAACTGGAAAGACTCGATGAATTTATTGCCATTAAAAGACAGATGGGAAAAAGGTATACTGAACTTCTATCGGGCACACCAGGTCTGGAACTCCCCCTAGAAAGGACAAATTATGCTGAAAATATATATTGGGTATATGGACTTGTGCTAAAGGACAACATTGCATTTGATGCCGAAGAAGCAATGCTAAGATTAGGAGCACAGGGAATTGGAACACGTCCTTTCTTCTGGCCAATGCACGAGCAGCCTGTATTCAACAAAATGGGGCTTTTCATCAATGAAAAGTATCCTGTTGCTGAACACTTGGCTCTGAGAGGATTTTATCTCCCCAGTGGAATGGCATTGAAAGATGAGCAAATAGAAGAAGTTGCAAAACAAGTAAAAAATATTTTATTAAATACCTGATTCACAGGAGGAAACATTGTCTCTCTTCGGTAAATACTCATCCTATTATGACCTGCTTTATAAAGATAAAGATTATGAAAGTGAAGTGGAATATATTCACAAACTAATTCAAAAAAACATGCCGGGATCAAAAAGAATTTTGAACCTTGGCTGCGGGACAGGTAAGCATGACATACTTCTTGCTGAAAAAGGATATCATGTAACAGGCGTTGACATGTCAGAAGAAATGTTATCTGAGGCCAAGGCCAGACTCTCATCTCAGGATTCCAGGAACTTACAAGTGAATTTTTTTCAAGGCGACATTAGAAGCCTGGAAATGGAGGAACAATTTGATGTTGTTATCTCTCTCTTTCACGTAATGAGTTATCAAACCACCAATGAAGATTTGAACTTGGCTTTTATTTCTGCCAAAAAACATCTTTGTAAAAATGGTTTTTTTATTTTTGATGCTTGGTACGGGCCTGCCGTACTAACTGATCTACCTTCAATGAGAGTTAAGCGCCTTGAAGATGATAAAATCCATGTTACACGTATAGCTGAACCTTTAATGCATGCCAATAAAAACGTTGTAGATGTAAACTATACTATTTTCATACGGGATAAGATAAACGATGTCGTTCATGAGTTAAAAGAAACTCATCATATGCGATATCTATTTAAACCTGAGGTAGATATTTTATTTGATAAGAGCGGTTTCCAATTGATACAACTTGAAGAGTGGTTAACAGGTTTAACTCCATCTTTTAACAGTTGGGGCGTGTGCTGGGTTGCAAAAAAGATATGAAAGTTGGTTACCCCAGAGGAAATTTGTCCAAAAGGAGTCTCCGGAGTTCGTAGTTATACGTAGATTATACCATGGCTACGTATAACTCAAGCGAAAAGTGTGGAAAAAGATTCAGCCCTTAGCCCTTAGCCCTTCCATAAACTCCTCCCATTCAAGCGGAAGCATATGTTTCTTTTTATTATTGCACTCCTTGCAGCAGGGGACGATATTACCCTTAGTGGACCTGCCTCCCCTTATAACTGGGACTATGTGATCCATGGTGAGTTCCGAGGGATGAAAGACTGATTTGCAGTAGAAGCATTGCCCCCTGCCCTTCAGGTTTTTCCACCACTGCGTAGACCTCAGCTCCCTTGCCTTTCTCCGCTCGCTCGCTATCTCTTCTTCGGAAATGTCGGGTATAAATGGCTGATTCATATTCTTACATAAAACTAGGGGCTTTGAACGCCCCTTAGTCAATCAATCCTTTTTGGGTAAATTTAAAGAAATATGCAGCTCGGTGAGCTGATCTGCCTCAACTCGTGACGGCGCTTCTGTCATAGGGCATAACGCCTTCTGGGTCTTTGGAAAGGCGATAACGTCTCTTATGGAGTCAGATCCGGTCATGATCATTGCGAGCCTGTCAAGGCCCAGGGCAAGACCGGCATGAGGTGGCGCTCCATACTCCAGGGCTTCAAGCAAGAAACCAAACTTCGCGTTGGCCTCATCCTCTGAGATGTTAAGCAATCCGAAAATTTTCTTTTGCAAATTCTGTTGATGGATACGAACGGACCCTCCTCCGACTTCGTTTCCGTTAAGAACCAGATCATAGGCCTTGGATCTCGCCTTTGCAGGCTCAGAGTCTAAAAGAGCAAGGTCTTCATCAAGAGGGGCCGTAAAGGGGTGATGTATCGCCACATGTCTCTTTGTCTGACCATCATATTCAAGCAGGGGGAAATCCGTTACCCAAAGGAAATTGTAACTGCCCTTTTCTATGAGGCCCAGTCTTTTTGCAAGTTCATTTCTAAGCATGCCGAGGCTCTCGTTTACGATCTGCCTGCTGTCTGACCCGAATATGAGAAGGTCTCCAACCTCGGCTCCGGTTGCGGCCTTTATCGCTTCAATCTCTTTTTCATTAAAGAACTTGACGATGGGAGACTGCCACTCACTTTCCGTGATCTTAATCCAGGCCATTCCCTTAGCGCCATAATTACCGACATAGGCGGTGAGGTCATCAAGGTCCTTCCTCGAAAAACCTGCTCCACCTTTGACATTTATAGCCTTTACAAGGCCGCCTTTTTCAACGGCTGATGCAAAGACCTTGAATCCGCAGCCCTTCATTATATCGCTAAGATCGACCAGCTCAAGTCCGAATCTCACATCAGGCTTGTCAAGTCCGTATCTCCTCTCGGCCTCTTCATATGTCATATGAGGAAAGGCATCTTTAAATTCTACATCGAGCACCTCTTTGAAAACATGGCGCATCAAAGCTTCCGTAAGGGCCATGACATCATCCCTGTCCACAAAGGACATCTCCATATCTACCTGGGAAAATTCAGGCTGACGATCGGCCCTCAGGTCTTCATCCCTGAAGCATTTTACTATCTGGTAGTATCTGTCGAAACCTGAAACCATAAGTATTTGTTTGAAAAGCTGGGGCGACTGAGGCAAGGCATAGAATGATCCCGGATTTACGCGGCTTGGAACGAGATAGTCTCTCGCACCTTCGGGCGTGCTCTTTGTAAGCATAGGCGTCTCAATATCCAGAAAATCCTCAGAGTTTAAAAACTGCCTTATTGCAGAAGTCAGCTTATGCCTTAAGATTATGCCTGAGGCGACTGAGGGCCTTCTAAGGTCAAGATATCTATATTTAAGCCTCAGAGTATCGGCAACATCCTGACCGTCCTCAATCATGAAGGGAGGGGTCCTGGATTCATTTAGAATTTTAAGCTCCTTAACCATAATCTCTATCTCGCCGGTAGCAAGATTCGGGTTAACAGTACCTTCAAGCCTTGGCGCAACCTCTCCCCTTACCAGGAGGACATATTCGCTCCTTAGCTGGTGAGCCTTCTCATGAACTGCGCTGTCGACCTCAGGGCTAAAAACCACCTGAGTAATTCCGCGCCGGTCTCTAAGGTCAACGAAGATGACGCCCCCATGATCCCTTCTTCTTTGTATCCACCCGGTAAGCACAACCTCTTCACCGATATTTTTTGCGTTGAATTCTACGCAGTTATTTGTTCTTCTAAGATTTCCCAGACTTTCGGCCAATTTCAAATCCTCCAAAAATTAATGCTTTTAAAATAGGCTAAAAGGATATAGCCCTGATTATGTCATTATACGAAACTATCAGCATAAGGGAAATAAGTATTGCAAAACCTATCTGCTGGGCTATTTCTCTTGTTTTAATGCTTATAGGCCTCCTGAGGCCCATTTCGGCAAGCAGGAAAAAAACATGCCCCCCATCTAAAACCGGTATGGGAAGAAGGTTCAGTACGCCTAGCTGAAGGCTTATAAAGGCCATAAGGCTTATAAGAGCCGAAAGCCCTGATTCTGCGGCAGCGCCTGTAGCCTGAGCTATCATAATCGGCCCGCCAAGACTTTTTATGGATAGATCAAAGGTAAAGAGTTTTTTCAGAATACCGAATGTAAGTGCCGTCAGATCAAGGGCCCTGTTCATACCTTCGCGAACTGCGCCTGAAAGGCCAAATTTAATCATTTGCATATCTTCGGCGTAGGCGATGCCGATAACCGATCTTTCAGTCGATTCATCAGTTACCGGTTTTATAGCCAGAGAGAAGCGCCTTCCTTCCCTAAGGACTCCAACCTCGATCTCCTTTTCTCCGCTCTCCTGTATGAGGTTCGACATCTCTATCCAATGGGAGACAAGGACCCCGTTTATCGAAGTTACTACATCCCCTTTTTGAAGACCAGCCCTGGCGGCGGGAAGACCGGCCCTGACGTCGCCTATCCTGGCCGGCATGGGATGGATAATCCCTGAATATCCCCCACCGTTTCTATCGCTCGGAGCCGGGACCAGATCAACATTCAAATTCAAGCTATCCCTCAGTACGCCAAGGGTAAGCCGTCTGCCCGGGTTTGAGGTAAGTATGGTAAGAGCCTCCTCCCAGTTATACACATCACTGCCGTCTATGGTCTTTATCAAATCCCCGGGTCTGATGCCCGCATCTTCAGATGGCGAGTCCTTCATGACCCATCCAACCGTTGCCTCTTTACCAAGATATGTGGGCATATTTACGCCGAGCATATAGACTATCGGGAGGAGCAGAAATGCAAAAAGCAGGTTCATAAGCGGTCCGGCTATTATAATAGCCATTCTTTGCCCAACAGATTTTGAGCCAAATTCCCTGGGATCGTTTTTGATTTCCTCGCCAGGCTCTTCCCCCATCATCTTTACATACCCGCCAAGAGGAAATGCCGATAGCATATACTCCGTTTCTCCCCTGGTGAATGCAAATATTTTGGGGCCAAAACCTATGGAAAACTTTTCAACCTTAACATCCATCTGCTTTGCCACGAGAAAATGTCCAAGCTCATGGATAAGTATCAAAAAACCAAGAACAGCTACGAATGATATTATAGTCAACATAGATTATTCACACCTCTTTTTTCTATTTTAATTATCTCTTCAGCTGCAACTCTTCTTGCCCAATGATCGGCGCCCAGTACCTGATCAATGTTTTCGGCATCAACCACTTCATGAAGTGACAGAACTCTTTCAACAATCGTCGCAATCATCATAAATCCGATCTTTCCGTTAAGAAATGCCTCCACGGCAATTTCGTTTGCAGCGCTAAGTACGCAAGGCGCTGTACCTCCGATCTTTAGCGCCTTATAGCAAAGCTTTAAGGCAGGGAATTTGTCGGTATCGGGCTTGAAAAAAGTAAGAGGGCCCATTGCTACAAGATCAAGTCTCGGCGATCCGGCGTCTAACCTTTCCGGCCATGAAAGCGCATAGGCGATAGGTCCTTTCATATCGGGAGATCCCATCTGGGAAATAACGGAGCCGTCCATATATTCAACCATGGAATGAACTATACTCTCGGGATGAACGACTACATCTATAAAATCAGCATCAACATCAAATAGCCATCTGGCCTCTATAATCTCAAGCCCCTTGTTCATAAGGGTGGCAGAGTCTATAGATATCTTGCTGCCCATGGACCATGTGGGATGACTCAGAGCCGCTTCAGGTCCCACACTTTTAAGTTCTTCAATCGACTTCAATCGAAATGGCCCCCCTGAGGCCGTAAGGATTAATCTCTTGACGTCTTCGCGCCTTTGCCCCGCAAGTGACTGAAAGATTGCGCTATGTTCACTGTCTACAGGGAATATTCCGGCTCCTGTTTTTCCTGCCTCCTTCATGATTATTGAACCGGCGGCAACAAGGGTCTCTTTATTTGCAAGAGCTATATCTTTTCCGGCCTGAACGGCTGCAAATGTGGGAGGAAGGCCGGCAGAGCCGACAATAGCGGACACTACCATCTCTATATCATCTCTCGTTGCCGACTCAAGAAGTCCTTCAGGTCCCCAGAGTATCCTGGTCCCCTTAAGTTCAGGGTCTGATTCAAGCTCCAGAGCCAACTCTTCGCTCATAATGCAGGCAAGCTTCGGCCTGTGCCTGATTATCTGTTTTTTCAGCTCGGCTGCATTGGTCCATGCCGTAATAGCGACAAGTTCAAAGCGATCACGATGCTTATCAAGAATATCGAGGGCATTAAGGCCGATTGAGCCTGTTGACCCCAGAATTGATATCTTTTTCTTACTCATCATGAATATCGCAGCACAAGAAAATAGTACAAAAAGGGAGCGGAAAAAAGGATGCTGTCCACTCTGTCAAGTATGCCGCCGTGTCCCGGAATCAAACCTCCCGAGTCCTTGACGCCACTTGATCTTTTAAGCATGGATTCGGCAAGGTCGCCAAGGGGGCCTAAAACACCTATAACAACGCCGGCCGACATGGCATCTATTAATAAAACCGAGGGAAGGAGGGCCAATTTATAAACAATGGCGGCAACTACTCCACCAAAAAAACCGCCAATCAGGCCTTCAACGCTCTTATTCGGACTGATTGCAGTATATAACTTCACCTTCCCTATCGCCCTTCCGGTAAAATAAGCCGCCGTATCCCCTCCCCAGGTAATAACGAAGAGAAATAACACCAGTGCGCCTCCGTCTGCAAGACCTCTAATTAAAATCAGATGCGACATGAGAAAGGCAACATAAAGGATAGCAAAAGATAAAAAGCCTGCCTCTCCTGTTACGGATTCAAGCTCCTCTCCCTTAAGGAGCCTCAAGAGGAGCAAAATCATTACTCCACCGCTGAGGCTGAGCATGATATATCTGAAGTTTCCACCATATGCGGCAAAGGCGATTAATGTTGCCCAGACATAGCCGAAGGTCCTTAATCTGGAGGTAGTCAGGTCCTTGCCAAAAGCGTAAAATTCGGTCATTGCCAGCAAAATAAATATAAGCAGGAAAAGGAGGAACTGAAACGGAGATCCTTTAAATAACAATAATATAAAAAGCGGGAGAAAGACAGCGGCAGAAAGGATCCTTTTTGTAAGGGAACTCAAGACAGACCCGCTTCCGGCGCTAATTGATCGCTTGTTTTACCGAACCTTCTTTCCCTTGACTGGTAATCGCTAATGGCTGCAAAGAGTTCCTCTTTGCCAAAATCCGGCCATAGAGTCTGAGGAAAACAAAACTCGGCATATGCATTTTGCCACAAAAGAAAGTTGCTAAGGCGCATCTCTCCGCTCGTCCTTATAAGAAGATCGGGATCGGGCATTGATGCCGTCAGGAGGTTTGCCGAAAAGAGATCTTCGTCTATATCTTCAGGTATTATCTCTCCCGACTGTACCTTTTTAGCAAGAGACCTGGCGGCGTGCAGGATATCATCTCGGCCTCCATAACTAAGGGCGAGATTTAGCACCATTCCTGTATTGCCTTCGGTTTTATCCATCGTTTCAAGTAGAACGGCTCTGGTTTTTTCAGGGATATCGTCAATATTTCCGATCGTCTTGAGCCGAATGCCGTTTTCCATCATCATTGGAAGTTCAGATTCCAGGTATTTAGTCAGAAGAGACATGAGCGCTCCAACCTCATCGGCGGGCCTTCTCCAGTTCTCCGTAGAAAAGGCATAAAGCGTAAGATACTTAACCCCTATCTCTCTTGATGCGGTAACGACAGCCTGAACCGCATCCATCCCCTTTCTGTGGCCATTGATACGATTTAAAAGCCTCTTCCTGGCCCATCTGCCGTTTCCATCCATAATTATTGCAATATGATCAGGGATATTGTTTCTATCTGGTTCTTTCATTTTATATGACACATGTTAGGATTATCCGGCGATTTACAAATTTTACCGGCAAAAGAGGAGGGAAGGAAGAGAAGGATAAAACAAGGAGCAGAATTTCTATATCTCCATTATATCCTCTTCCTTACTCTTAATAATAGAATCAACCTTTTTAATATATTCGTCCGTAACTACCTGAACCTCATCATAAGAGCGCTTTAATTCGTCTTCCGATATCTCTTTTTCCTTCTCAAGGCTTTTGAGGAGATCATTAGTATCTCTTCTTGCGTTTCTAACCGATATCCTTGCATCCTCGGCATATTTTTTAGCAAGCCTCACCATGTCGCGCCTTCTCTCTTCCGTCAGAACAGGGATAGAGAGTCTTATGAGCTTGCCGTCGTTATTTGGATTGAGACCGACATCAGAGGTCAAGATCGCCCTTTCAATAGCTTCAAGGGCGGTAGCATCCCATGGTTGCACAGTAATGAGCCTGCTTTCTGGTACGGATAAAGTTGCCATCTGGCTAAGTGGAGTCATTGTACCGTAATAATCGACCATGATGCCTTCAATAAGTGAGGTAGAGGCCCTGCCTGTCCTGACCTTTCCAAGATCTTTATGAAAGGCGTCTATGGACTTATCCATACGTTGTCTCATTTCAGCTACGGCTGTTTTAATCATTTAACACCTCGAACTATGCTACCGATTTTTTCGCCTCGCACCACCTTAACCACGTTACCTTTTTGCTTTAAGTTAAAGACAACAATTGGAAGATTATTATCCATGCAAAGAGATATGGCAGCCGAATCCATAACCTTCAGGCTTTTCTTGAGTACGTCAAGATATGTAAGCTCGTGAAACTTAATCGCCCCAGCAACCTTGACAGGGTCGGCGTCATATATGCCATCAACCTTCGTAGCCTTCATTATGACGTCGGCATTTACCTCCATAGCTCTAAGTGCCGCGGCAGTATCTGTAGTGAAATATGGATTACCCGTACCTGCGGCAAAAATAACCACCCTCCCCTTTTCAAGATGCCTCGTTGCCTTCCGCCTGATATAAGGCTCGGCTATCTCCTGCATCTCTATGGCGGACTGCACCCTTGTATCAACACCCTTATTTTCAAGAGCATCCTGAAGAGCAAGGGCATTGATGACCGTTGCAAGCATCCCCATATAATCGGCCGATGCCCTGTCCATCCCCTTAGAACTGGCGGCAACGCCTCTGAAGATATTACCGCCCCCTATCACTATAGCCACCTCGACGCCAAGGGCCCTCACATCGGCGACTTCGCCGGCTATGGAACCGATCACATCAGGGCTGATGCCATACGCATCGTCGCCGACAAGGGCCTCGCCGCTGAGCTTCAGGAGAATTCTTTTATATGGAAGGGTATCTGACATAATTACTTGCCGAGCTGTTCTGCAACCTCTTCAGCAAGATTGGATACTTTCTTTTCCATACCCTCGCCTACGGCAAATCTTGCAAACCTTCTGATAGAGATATTTTCACCGATTTTGGCTATCGCTTCCTTAACGATATCCTCAACAGTCTTATCGGGGTCCTTCACATAAGGCTGCTCCATCAGGCTTATCTCTCCACAGAACTTATCGACCTTCCCGACAACTATTTTTTCCACGATTTTTTCAGGCTTACCCGACTCAAGGGCCTGAGCTGTAAATATCTCTTTTTCCTTTTCTATAAGCTCAGGGTTGATCTCGTCCCTGCGTACAAAAAGAGGATTGGCAGCTGCGATATGCATTGCAATATCTCTTACCAGTCCCTGGAACTCCTCGTTTTTACCTACAAAATCGGTCTCACAATTAACTTCTACAATAACGCCAATCTTACCGCCTGCATGTATGTAAGAACCAATCAGACCCTCTGTGGCAACCCTGCTTCCCTTTTTAGCCGCAGAGGCAAGCCCCTTTTGTCTCAGGTGATCAATAGCTTTTTCAAAGTCACCATCGGTTTCTTTAAGGGCGCTCTTGCAATCCATTATTCCGGCGCCTGTCTTTTCTCTCAAATCCCTAACTTGTGCAGCACTGATTCCCATCAAAAGCCTCCAATATAGCTAATATTTTTATTTACTCTGCAGTTTTTTCGACTACAGCCTCTTTTTTCTCAACAACAACTTCCTTCTTGGCGGCAGCCGGCTTTGCAGCAGGAGCCTCAGTTGCAGCGACAGGCTCAGCCTTGACTTCAGCAGTCTCTTTAGATTCAGCCTCACCAACAAGTTTTTCCTGATAAGTAGACGCGCCTTTTATACAGGCGTCTGCGGCCTTTTCACAAAAAAGCTTGATTGCCCTGATAGCATCATCATTACCGGGAATAACATGGTCAATAAGATCGGGGTCGCAGTTAGTATCAACAATAGCGGCTACCGGTATGCCGAGCTTCCTGGCTTCCGTCACGGCAATAGACTCCTTCTTGGGATCAACAACGAATATCATACCGGGAAGATTCTTCATGTTCTTAATTCCACCGAGAGTTTTTTCAAGCTTGACCCTCTCTTTTTCAAGTTTAAGAGACTCTTTTTTAGTTATAAACTCATAGGTGCCGTCTTCCTTCATCTTCTCAATACTCTTCAGTCTATCGATGCTGCCTTTGACAGTGCTGAAGTTTGTAAGCATACCGCCGAGCCATCTATGGTTAACGAAATACATACCTGCCCTTTCGGCCTCTTCCTTAACCGACTCTGCAGCCTGCCTTTTAGTCCCGATAAAGAGAACGCTCTTCCCTTCGGCAGCCACATCCTTTATGGACTCCATGGTCTTATTAAACATCTTTACCGTCTGCTGAAGGTCGATGATATAGATACCGTTCCTTGCGCAAAAGATATAGGTCTTCATCTTGGGATTCCATCTGTTTGTCTGGTGTCCGAAGTGAACCCCCGTCTCCAAAAGCTCTTTCATTGTTACTGGTGTCATTTTCTTCTCCTGATTTTTTGGTTTTCCCTCCGCCAGGATTCAAGCGCATCTAACAGCCCTTAATTACAACCACGCAACAAGGGACCCCCGCCAGACGCTAACCGGGCGTGTGAATTTTTTACAAGCACAATAAGATAGCAAGAAAGCGTTGAATTTGCAAGCATTATCTGGGCCTACAACACAACTTTTCAATGGAAATCTGAGTCATTTTTCTTATCAGTCAGGGAGTGCTCTTTATAATAAAAAATCCATGTTTCATTTGACTATTATAGAATATGCGCTAATCTTTAAACAGGAATTCATTATCAGGAGGAAGCTAACTATGACAGAATACGTAAAGACATTTGCATGCCCTGAATGTAAAAAAGAGGCGAGCGGCAGGGGACACTTATGCCATCCAAGCAGCGAAGAGCTTCCCTACGTGTGTGAATTTTGCAAGAAGAGTACAGACAACCCAAGACATGTCTGCAGCACGATGGTAGAAAACCTTGAGTATGTCTGCAAAAAATGCGGGAGAGTGGCTGTATATGGCTCCCTTCTTTGCGAGCCGGAACTGATCGACATAGACTAAAGCCGCCATGGCAACTGAAGCGCCATCTCTTTTAACAGCATGGCGCTTCAGTTGCCTGTTTATCCCATACCCGATTTCGAGCACTAATTTTCGGCAACTATTCCCGGCCCTCGCGAAGCCAGCCATTCGATGAAATCATTTAATTGAGTCAAAACATCTCTCTTCATCGCACCCAGATCAAAACGAAGCGCAACATTGCAGAGCTTACACAGCTCGGGATTACATCCTCCCGATACCGGGCCTAAATAACATTCCACACCCAGAGTGGAATGTTTGCAGACCTCTCTTTCTATCCTCACAAAGGAGGTGACAATAGGGTCAATTGAAATAATTTTATGTCTATCGGGAAGGTCAACTGTTAATTTAAAATCGTAGTCAGCAAAGAGATTGAGGTTGTTGGAATAGATCGTTCTGATCAAGGCGCCCGTCCTGCTGATATTTATAATATCTACAGGCACCGATTTCTCTCCTACTTGCAGCATTGAATCATACTGGGGTAAAAAAGCGAAACGCTTATCCATCCTTTTATTAGTTCCATTCCAGGAAAGTCTGATCTTTGCCTCAAGATCATCAGGTGAAACCGGCTTTATCAAGTGCTGGTTTGCGCCAAGCTTAAGGACCTTTTCCGTAGAAATGGAGTCCTTATCGGTTGACAGCATCATAAAAGGGAGATCCTTTAAGTTCAGATCATTACGCACAAAGGAAAGAAGCTTATCACCGCCCATAATCGGCATGTCCCAGTCCGATATTATGAAGTCAACGGTATGGTTTTCCATTATTTCGCAGGCATTTTCGCCATCTGCCGCAACATAGATATTTTTTGATCCAAGATTGTTCCTTATAATACTGCTTATTACCAACCTGATCGTTGCACAGTCATCAACCACCAAAAAACTCGTGTTATGCATTTACTAGCCTCCTCATTACAAATGAATAAGTATCTTATTTGATGTCATAAATAATGTAAAGTTTTATCAATTAATAAAACCCCTTAAACCATCAAGATATATACACTTAAACGTTTATGAATGATACAAAACAGTTATTTCCGGCTCCAAAGACCTTGCTATAAAAGCCTCTTAGAATGTAAAATCAATTTTTAAATTTTTATTGAGATTATTAATGAGCCCGAATAAAACAAAGCAAAAAAAACCCAGCATTGTCAAGGCAACCGCCCTTACAAAGTTCTATGGCGATAAAAAAGTGGTCAAGTCTCTCGACTTTTGCGTCAAAGAGGGGGAATGCTTCGGCTTTCTCGGACCAAACGGCGCAGGCAAGACCACTACCCTTGGGATGGTTTACTGCTTTACCCCCCCCACTTCCGGCACGATCATGGTCTGCGGAAAAGAGGTTGGTGAAGATGACAGGGAGATCAAAAAACTTATCGGCGTGGCGCCGCAGGATGATTCCCTCGACCCCGAACTCAGCATCATTGAAAACCTGATCGCATATGCCAGGTACTTCAACATACCGAAAAAAACCGCCGCGCTCAGGGCCGGGGAGCTTCTGGATTTCATGCAGCTTGCCGAAAGAAGCACAGACCGCGTCATGACTCTTTCAGGCGGAATGAAAAGAAGGCTTGTCATTGCGCGTGCCTTAATCAACAGACCGGAGCTTATAATACTGGACGAGCCGACTACCGGCCTCGACCCGCAGGCAAGACACGTTATATGGGACAAACTTAATAAACTAAAAAAAGAGGGTGCGACCCTTCTCTTGACCACCCACTATATGGAGGAGGCGTACAATCTTTGCGACAGACTCGTAATTATGGATAAAGGCTCCTTTGTTGCGGAGGGGAGTCCCGACGGGCTCATAAAAAAGCACCTTGAAAATGAGGTCGTTGAGATCATATCGAGAGGGGGTGTGAACTTCGACATCAACAAGCTGCTGGAGGGCCTCGAATACAGATATGAAACAAGTGGAGACCGCGAATATCTTTATGCCGACGACGGAGACCCCCTCGTCAGGAAGCTGCTTGATCTTGGCGCTGTGGAAGTGCTTCACAGAAAAGCGACGCTGGAGGACCTCTTCCTGCGCTTAACGGGAAGGGAGCTTGATGAATAAGATGAATATGTCCGTTATATCAAATCTTAAAATCGTAATAGGCTCTCTCTTTTCCAGAGGATGCCTTAGCGTTTGGCAGCGTAACTTCGATGTGTGGAGAAAGCGCTATGCCGCAAGCCTGACGGGCAACCTCGGTGAGCCGATTTTATTTCTAATAGGTATGGGCTTTGGTCTCGGAAAACTCGTTGCCCCCATTGAGGGCTTAAGCTACATAGAGTTCATTGCCCCGGGGCTCGTATGCTCTGCAACGATGTATAGCGCCAGCTTTGAGTGCACCTTTGCAACATACACGAAGATAGCGGTGCAAAAGACCTACGACGCCATCAGGGTGACGCCCGTATCTGTTGAAGAGATTACATGCGGCGACATACTCTGGGGCGCCACCAAAGGGATGATAGCGGGTGGGGTATTCCTCTTTGTCATGCTCTGCTTCGGTCTTGTAAAGTCCTGGTTCGTACTCCTTCTCCCCTTCCTCATGATCATACTGGCGATCACCTTCGCATCACTTGCAATTTTATTCGCATCGAAGGCGCCGGCATACGATTTCTTTTCCTATTACTTTACCCTCGTCATATCCCCCATGTTTCTCTTCAGCGGGATCTTTTTTCCCGTCGAGCAGTTCCCCGCCATAGTGGAGAGGCTTGCATGGTTTACCCCCCTCGTTCATTTTATCGATATCTCCAGGGGGCTGGTCCTCGGCGATGTGGGAATGTGGATGTTTGCAGACCTTGCCTGGATAGTAGTATTTGCACTCATCATCCTTTCTATGGCAATTTCAGGCGTTAAGCAACGAGTTGTCACTTGAGCAAAGCCGATCAGTCCTGGAACAAGGTAGACGTAGCCGTCGATCTTCATCTTGAAGGAAACTTCACCTATCTTCTGCCTGAGGCTATGGCGGCAGATGCCGCCATAGGAAGACGCGTCCTTGTCCCCTTCGGCAGGCGCAAGCTGACGGGATATATACTTGGAAAGTCTTCCGTAGAAGGGATAGAAAGGCTTAAAGAGGCCGAGGCATGGCTCGACAAGGGGCCGCTCTTTGACGAAAAGATGCTCAAATTCTTCAGGTGGATATCCACTTACTACCAGTCCCCCCTTGGCGAGGTCATTAAGGCGGCCCTGCCTGCCGGGATAAATTCGGCCAGCTTCAAACTGGTCAAACTTAGCGAAGAGTGGTCCGGCTCTTTATCGGACCTTAGTGCGAGCGAAGAAAAGGTAGTCTCCTTCCTTAAAAACAGCGGGGAAATACCCCTTAGCACATTCAAAAAGAGCTTCGCCTCATCTAAAGATCTGTCGCTACTTTACAGGCTCGAAAACAAAGGGGTGTTGAGCCTCACTACGGAGATCAAGGAAGGAAGGACAAGAGAGAAGAGCCGCAAATTCGTCTCCGCCCCGAAAGCTCTTGCCGAGACAGAAAGAGTTATAAGTAAACGTGCAGGCGAGATCGTCGCCTTTATTCATGAAAGGGGAGAGCTCGAACTTACCGTTATTATCAACGAACTAAGCACCACCCACTCCACATTAAACAGGCTTAAAGAGGCGGGCCTTATAAATATATTCGAAAAGAGCGTATTCAGAGACCCCTTCCGGATGCCGACGGAAAAAGCCGATGTGCCTCTCCTCAACTTCCACCAGTCTGCGGTGATCGAGGAGATAGAGAAAAAACTGGCCAAAGGGGGGTATGCCCCCTTCCTGCTGGAAGGAAAGACTGGTAGCGGAAAGACGGAAGTTTACCTCAGAACCATAGAGAAGACGGGCGGCAATGCTATCGTTCTCATACCCGAGATATCCCTCACCCCCCAGCTCACATCGAGATTCCGCGAGAGATTCGGAGAAAGGGTTGCCGTCCTTCACAGCGGCCTGAGCCCGGGAGAGAGATTTGACCAGTGGAGAAAGATCAATGAAGGGATTTGCGATATAGTCGTCGGGGCACGTTCAGCCATATTCGCGCCGCTGAAAGGGCTTAAAGCTATCATAGTGGATGAGGAGCACGAGCCTTCATACAAGCAGGAGGACGGCATACGCTATAACGCCAGAGACGTGGCGCTCGTCAGGGGAAAGATAGAGGGTGCCATAGTCATACTGGGCTCTGCGACCCCGTCCCTTGAGAGCATGAGGAACAGGGCTGAAGGGAAACTGGGCAGCCTGATTCTGCCGGAGAGGGTGGGCAACATTCTCCTTCCTGAAATAGATATCGTCGATATGAGGAAGTATAAAAAGAAGGACTGGATATCTCCCAAACTCAAAGAGATGATTGCCGAGACACTTGAAAAGGGCGAACAGGCGCTCATTTTTCTTAACAGGCGGGGATATACCCCTTTCGTTATATGCCCCGACTGCGGTCAGGATTTCAGATGCCCCAACTGCTCCGTATCGCTCACCTGGCACCAGAGCAAGGGGGAGCTCACCTGTCACTACTGCGACTACACCATAGACGCCATGCCCGTATGCCCGAATTGCAGCAGCCTCAAGGTAAAGGGCGTAGGCATAGGGACGGAAAGGCTGGAGGCGGAACTCCTGGAGATGTTTGAAGGGGTGAAGATAGCGAGGATGGACCGCGATACAGTAAAAGGACGTGGCGAAATAGAAAAGCTGCTCCATTCCTTCGGCAAGGGAGATCAGGACATACTCATAGGAACGCAGATGGTTGCCAAGGGGCATCACTTTCCGGGCGTAACCCTGGTCGGCGTGGTGCTTGCCGATCTATCCCTCAACGTCCCCGACTTCAGGGCGGCGGAGAGGACCTTCCAGCTCCTTACTCAGGTGGCGGGAAGGGCCGGAAGGAGCGGCAAGAGGGGAAAGGTGGCCATCCAGACATTCAACCCAGATCATTACTCAATCCTCCACGGCGGAGAAAAGGACGGCGAGGTATTCTACGCGAAAGAGATGGAGATGAGAGAGGCGCTGTCATTCCCCCCCTTTGCACGGCTCGTGAACTTCAGGATATCGGGAAGGGATGAGATGAGGGTTACGAAGGGCGCATCAATGCTTAAAAATTCCGCTCTAAGGATCTTGAAAAATATGGGTTCAAGCGGGATTGACATCCTCGGCCCCGCCCCGGCGCCGCTTGCGAGGCTAAAGGGAATGACGCGCTGGCATATGCTCGCAAGAAGCAAGGAGACAGCCCCCCTCCACCGGTTCTCACAGGAACTTATGGCAGCTATAAAAAACGGAGGGTCCAATCTTAATGGCCTAACTATAATTCCCGACTTTGATCCATATAATATGATGTAGAGTTTTAACGATCCACCAGAAATTGCTGCGAAGAGGTAAATCTAAAAGGCCGCTGCCTCCAGTCACCCACGATCTTCTAATACCTTCACCGCCTTCCCAAGAAGGTCTGGAAACATGAAAGGTTTGGGCAAATAATCGTCTATCAGCTTTTCCTCAAAAAGTACCTTAAAAATTGGATAGTCGGACGATACCATCAGGATAGGTACTTTTTTTGTTCCAATGGATGTTTTCAGAACTTTGCAGGCATCTGCGCCGCTCATCTTGGGCATATTATTATCCATTGTTATGAGATCCGGTTTTTTCATCAGGGCCATCGAAACTCCTTCTTCCCCGTCTGCTGCGGTTATTACTTCCGCCCCTGCTGCGGAGAATATGGATGAAATAAGATCCCTCAATTGCGGGCAATCATCCACTGCAAGAATTTTCTTGCCTTTTAATATGTCGCATCCTTCTCTTTCCCACATGAATTTCTCTCCCCCTGAAAGGATTTCAGTAAAAATATACAGGCAATACTTGTGGCTGTCAAGGCGAAACACAATCTATTCTTGCATTGAAAAAAGTAAGTTAAACTTGTAATTTCAGTTCATGACATTAGATATAAAAAGAGAAAGAGGCGAAAGGATAAGGACGCTTAGGAAGTCGGCCAAACTTACGTTGAATCAATTGGCTGCAGATTTGGGCATTAAATATCAGGCCGTACTTCAGTGGGAGAGAGGAGAGACAAGTCCTTCCGTCGATAACATTGCCAGGCTGTCCCTGCGGTTCACTGTCCATCCCACCTGGCTGTGGACCGGTCAGGGGCCTGAGCATATTGTTGAAAATAAAGTTACCTCCATTAAAGCTTCGGAGACTAATAGTGTGTATGGCGTAAAAAGTTACTCTCCCGATATTCAGGAATATATCGATAAGCTTGCCGATATTCTACATGGGGATGATGAGCATGCCCGTAACGCGATAAAAGCGAATATAGATGCCTTATATCGATATCATTGTAAAAACTCCGCTCAAAAAGAGGGCATTTAAAAACAAAAAGTTCTGAATGGCACTAAGTTAAGCCACTTTTTCATGATATTTTGCCTGTGTGGAATCTCTATAATTTCATTCCTGGCAGCAATTAAGTATTGTGTCCCCAGAATTTTTCTTTTCATTGCATAATCTCCTCCATCGTTTTCACTTAGTCTCCTCAACTGTTTCCAGCAAATCCGCTCTTTGTTTCCAGCTGTTTTTTAACCAATAGGATTCATATATCCTCTCCTCTTTGCGGTAAATAATATTGAGGAGACTATTGTGGCAAAGAAGAAGAGAACTGCGTAATCTCCTGAAAGTTTCCAGTAAATCTCCTCGGTTGTTTCCAGCTAATCTCTTTTATCGTTTCCAGTAAATCTCTTTTTATGTTTCCACTCAATCCACTGATTGTTTCCAGT
>JAVVFD010000038.1:0-19365 GCA_032250935.1 bacterium | reverse complement strand
AGTGCCTAAACTACCGGACACCCCAAGAAGTTTTCTATAGCGCTTCAGGTGGTGCACTTGGAACTTGAATCTGCATACAATCACCCATTCACTTTTTTTCTGGTCGTACCAGCCGGATTCCGGTGATCTATGGCCTTTGGATATTATACGCTCGATCTTAATATTTTCATTTTGAAGCAGCAGTTCAAAGACCTCTTCATCCAGATTGTTCGGGATTGATTCAAATATGTTTTTTAAATCCATGCCTATGTCCGTCTGTCCCGGTAAGGACTACAGTGAGTCGATGTTGTCGATTGGTATTCGGTGCAATGATCCCTCTTTTATCGCACCCTGGAGGCATGGAAAAGGAAGTGTTTTTTATGTCTTATTTCAGAATAGCTATTAAATGTGCATACTTAAGGGCCTCCTAATAATTCAATTTTTGTCATTCCCGTGAAAACGGGAATCCAGTTATATCAAGCATCTGGTTGCCAGATCAAGTCGTGCATGAAATATTTTTATAGACACCCCTAAATCTTTCTTGACTACATATAGTGTTAATCAAGATTTGTGCCATCGGAGGTCTATGAAAGGAAAAGATATTTTTTTATCGCTTGTAAAAGGTTGTGGCTGATATGCGGAATTTGATGATTACAGATAGAAAAGTGTTTTTCTATAATTTCCGATAAAATATTAAATGGTTTGTATGGGTTATGTCTGGGCGTCAATCGGCAGGTTTTCTTGTCGTCATATAGTAAGCGCAACCGTCACACTTCTTTTTGCCTACTTCAGATAGTTTTTCCTGGAAATACTCTATGAGAGGGTGATGACACAAAGTCTCTTCTAGCTCCCAACAATTAATATCCTTTTTCCCGTATGCAGGGCAATCTGTTTTTGTGCAATTGTAGTATTTATAGCATTCTTCCATTTTGACAGGCACCTGTTAGCAGTTAAACATAGCATGATTTAAAATGATTTATAAATACTATATCATTTTTTCAAAAATTGCCAAAGATTGTTTTAGCTTACTGTTGAGATATAAATATGGCTTGGAAATGCTTTTAAAAGGTTGTATCCCTGAATTCATTTCCCGTTATCAACGAGGGAGTCTTTAACAACAAGCTTGTGTCGTTGTGGGGATTTCATTATAATGTATATTCTTTACTAAAATAGTAATATTTAAAATCTGCTATGGTCTATTAGTAACTTAGATTTATTAACCGAAGGATTACAAAAGAGAACCGGATGAATATAACCCTTGTTAAAAAGATTATGGAGGACGGCAAGGAGTGTAAAAAGTGCCTTGAGGTGTCGGATCTTTTGAAAAAGAGCGATGAATTCAGGTTTATTGATACTATCCTTTATGCCGATATGAAAGACCCGGACTCTGAGGGGAGCAGGGTGGCGAGAGAACATAATGTAGATATCGCCCCGTTCTTCATCGTTGAAAAGGATGGAGATGTCACCATCTACAAGTCTTATATGCAGTTCAAAAGGACTGTGATGAAGGGCCTTGTTGGGGATACAGAAAGAAGCGATCCATCCCCACGGGTGGCAAGGCCTGCCAAGGTAGGGAGCGGCAGGTTTGACATAGAGAAGCTAAATGAGGAATTTGAATCGAAGGCGCCACAGGAACTGCTGGAATGGGGACTAGGAGAATTCCATCCCGGGGTAGCCCTTGCCTGGAGCGGTGCCGAAGATGTTGCCGTCGTTGATATGATGGTAAAGATCAAGCCAGACGCGCGTATCTTCACGCTCGATACAGGCAGGTTGAACCCGGAAACATACGAGCTCATAGACAGGGTCCGTGAAAGGTACGGCATAGAGATCGAGGTTATGTTTCCTGACTCCGCTCAAATAGAACGGCTGGTCAGGTCAAACGGTGTGAACCTGTTTTACGAGTCTGTTGAAAACCGCAAGCTATGTTGCAACATAAGGAAGGTCGAGCCGCTCAAAAGGATGCTTTCAGGTCTCGATGCATGGGTAACGGGCCTCCGGCGCGACCAGGCGGTGACGCGTACCGTTCTTCCAAAGGTAGAGATAGATGAGACCTTCGGCGGCATTATCAAGCTTAATCCCCTTGCCGGATGGTCAAACGAAGATGTGTGGGATTACATAAAGAAAAACGACGTCCCTTATAATGATCTCCACGATAAGGGCTACCCTTCAATAGGGTGCGCTCCCTGTACACGAGCCACTACCAGTGGTGAAGATATCCGTTCGGGCCGCTGGTGGTGGGAATCTCCGGAAAACAGGGAGTGCGGCCTCCACGTAAAAAAGAAGTAGAACCACTTGATTCCATATGTATTACCAGTAGGGCCTATCCAAAAGATAGGCCTTTTTTCAAGGGAACTGGTTATAGGCGGAATTTAGGTGCCGGGTCTATTAAAGCTGAAACGGTCTTTATAGCTGCATCTGCGGCAGAGTTCTTCAACGGCCTTTGCCTGCGGAGAGCTGAGTATATCGTTTAGCGGACTATCGTGCAGGTTGCCAAGCGCGATTACGCCGTCGCCGTCCAGACAGCAAGGCATAACTGTGCCGTCGGCAAGCACCTCTATGTGCGACTTCAGACCATAGCAGCTCCCGTCGCTATTATGGGACGCCTTCAGCGAAGGCCACTGGAAATAGCTCTCTAAATTCAGTAGCACTTTCGGGGCAAGGCGGATTGATTTTGGACGTTGCTCATAGAGCTCATCGGCATCTAGCGGGATATTGAAAAATGACTCAAGGCGCTTAAAAATCATGCTGCTTAAGTCCCTTTCGCTGAATGCGTCGTCGAAGTTCCACAGCCTCAGGTTAATAAAGGGCTCGGCATGTCGCGCCAGTTTCTCGGCGCATAGCGTTAAAATGGCGTCAATATTGGTATTAAAAGAGAGATTTAGTTGGTTTTTATTGTAGCTGTTGAGCGAGATATTGACCTGGCGTACTGCCTGGTGAAACAGCGTGTCAAAGGGCGTTTTTTTCAGGTAGTAACCGCTGGTAGTAAGTATAACCGCAAAGCCGTAACGGTGAGTCAAGTCGAGATAGTCGGCCAGGTTTGAGAGCGTCAGGGGGGCGCCCATAATATGCAGCGCCAGCTCTTTGGTATGAAGACGCAACTGTGCCAGTACTTTTTCAAAAAAAACGGGCGACATTGTTTTTGAGGGCCTTATTTTGGGCGGGCAGAAGCTACAGGCCAGTCCGCATATATTTGTTTGTCACTTCTACATGACAGCGGTGAAAGTGCATGGGAACTCTCTCAAGGGGGTAAGTAGCGTTACTTCAGCAAGCAAAGAGGCCAGTAGAAAGGGGGCATATCTTCGTTTAAGTTCGGATAGCTATCGTTTAAATCGCAAATACCGATTAGAAACAGGAAAAATCAGATCTGGTATTATTTTTATTTTGAAAGCTTTTCGATTCTGTTGCCAGAGTTTAGATGTAAATAAACGCCCTTACTCCGCCTTCTCTATAATCCCCTTTACGGCGGCAAGCGCCTCGCCGAGTTTTGATACATCCTTGCCGCCGGCCTGGGCCATGTCAGGTCTGCCGCCTCCCTTGCCGCCTACAATGGGGGCTATCGCTCCGATGATCTTGCCGGCATGGAAGCGGTCGGTCAGGTCTTTTGTGACTCCGGCAATGAGCGATACCTTGCCGCCTGCCGAACTTCCAAGGACGACAACTCCCGAGCCAATCTTCTCTTTAAGGTTGTCCATGAGGGTCCTTAAGGTCTGTCCGTCTGCCCCTTCGATGTCCGTTGACAGGAGCTTGATCCCTCCAGTTTCTACAACCTTGGCCATAAGATCGTCACTGCCTGAAGAGGTGAGCCTGTCTTTTAGTTTGCCAAGTTCGGCCTCAACGGCCTTCTGTTTTTGAAGAAGGGCCTCCACCTTTTTTATAATATCTCCGGGCTGACCCTTTAGGAGCGTGCCAATATCTTTCAGTTCATGCTCTCTCTTGGTGGAGGTCTTATACGCAAGTGCGGATGTGATCCCTTCTATTCTTCTGACTCCTGCGGCAATACCTCCTTCAGACAAAATCTTGAAAGGGCCTATCTCACCTATCCGGCCTACATGGGTTCCCCCGCAAAGTTCCATTGAAAAATCAGGGACGGTGACTACCCTTACCTCGTCGCCATACTTCTCGCCGAAGAGGGCCGTTGCCCCCTTTGCCTTCGCATCTGCAATGGAAAGGAGTTCAGTCTCGACAGCCTTGTTTTCCCATATCTGTTGGTTTACGATCTCCTCGATCCTGCTAACTTCCTGAGCGCTAAGGGACGTAAAATGAGTAAAGTCAAAACGAAGGCGGTCTTTTCCGACGAGGGAACCGGCCTGTTTTACATGGTCGCCTAGCACCTGTCTAAGCGCCGATTGCAGCAGATGGGTGGCTGTATGGTTTTTTGATGTGGCGGCCCGGCTTGCGGCATTAACCTTGAGAAGCAGTTTGTCGCCCTTTTTTATAGCCCCTTTTTTTATCTTACCCTTGTGAACGGTTAAGGCGCCGAGAGGTTTTTTTGTATCTGTAATGGAGATTGAGATGGTACCGGAACTGTTTGTAATAAGCCCCTCGTCTCCCTTCTGGCCACCTGATTCGCCGTAAAAGACGCTCCTGTCGGTTATAAGCTCCACCTCTTCACCTTCAGAGGCGCTGCCTACACTCGCTCCGTCCTTGATGATGGCCGTAACTGTCGCCTCGGTCTCAAGCTGTTCATAGCCGACAAATAGAGGTTCGGCAATGCCCTCTTTTGCAATAGCTGTGTATACTGCGGAGACTTTATCCTCACCTGAGCCTGCCCATGCCTGCCTGGCAGCGTCTTTCTGCTTCTCCATTGCATCATCGAAGCCACTTTGGTCGACAGCCATCCCTTCTTCCTTGAGAATATCTTCTGTAAGATCGAGGGGGAAGCCGAAGGTGTCATAGAGCTTAAAGGCGATGTCTCCCGGCAAGACTGACGAATTGTCTTTCTTTAGTTTCTCCACTTCATCCTCAAGGAGCTTCATGCCATGATCGAGAGTATTCAGGAAACGCTCTTCCTCGCTAAGTATAACCCTGGCTGCGTAGGATCTCGCCTCTATGAGGGCAGGATAGGCATGGCCCATCTCGTCGGCCACAGCTCCTGCCGTGAGATGCAGGAAAGGCTTGGTCATTCCAAGGCGTCTGCCGTGTCTTGCCGCCCTTCTCATTACCCTTCTAAGCACATAACCCCTTCCTTCGTTTGAAGGAAGGACGCCGTCTGAGATGAGGAATGTTGTCGCCCTGATATGGTCGGCGATGACCCGCATGGAGATATTATCTGATTCATTGTCACCGTAAAGCCTGCCGCTCATCTCTTCGATATGTCGGAATATACCTGCAAAGATATCGCTGTCATAATTACTCGCCTTCCCCTGCACGACCGCCGCAAGGCGCTCAAGGCCCATGCCTGTGTCTATGCTCGGTTTGGGAAGGGGAGTCATAATCCCATTTTCATCCCTGTTGTACTGCATGAAGACGAGATTCCAGATCTCAAGGTAGCGGTCACATTCGCACTCTACATCACACTCCGGCCTCCCGCAGCCCACAGTCGGCCCCTGATCGTAGTGTATCTCGGAGCAGGGTCCGCAAGGGCCCGTATCGCCCATAGACCAGAAGTTGTCCTTTTCTCCGCACCTTACGATCTTATCTTTAGACAGGCCTATCTTTTCTTCCCATATATCGCCCGCCTCATCATCGTCGTCAAAGATGGTTACGATTAGGCGATCTTCGTCCAGTTTTAGAACGGCAGTCAGGTACTCCCACGCCATTTCTATCGCCTCGGCCTTGAAGTAGTCGCCGAAGGAGAAGTTGCCCAGCATCTCGAAAAAGGTGTGGTGCCTCGCCGTGCGTCCGACGTTTTCGAGGTCGTTATGCTTTCCCCCGGCCCTCAGGCATTTCTGGACGGTAACAGCCTTTTTGTAATCCCTTTCCTCATCGCCCAGGAAGAGCGACTTGAACTGGACCATGCCGGCATTTGTAAAAAGCAGTGTCGGATCTCCGTGTGGCACAAGGGGCGAGCTGTCAACTGCCTTGTGTCCCTTCTCCCCGAAGAATTTTATAAAACTACTCCTGATCTCTTTTCCTGTCATCTAGCCCCTTAAATACCTCTTTTATTATGTCCCATGAAAACCCTCTACCCTGAAGGAAACGCCCTATGCGCGCCTTTTCCTTCGGGTCGTCGATGGTTACCTTTATCTTCCTGAGCGCCAGCCTTTCGGCAACCTCAAGCTCATTTATTTCGGCAAAGACCGATTCAATCGCTGTTTCTATCGTTTCGGGATTTATCCCTTTTTCTTTCAGTTTCCTTTGTATGTAATACCTTCCGCAGCCCTTTAGGTTTATCAGATCTTTCGTCATACGGATAGCAAAGTCCCTATCGTCAAGGAGCTTCAGTTCTTTCAGCCTTTCAACAGCTAAAGCTGTTGTATCATCATTAAAACCTTTTTCCTTTAGCTTGCGCCGAACTTCAAATTCACTTCTGACGCGTGGTGTAAGAAAGCGGTATGCCGCATCCTTCGCCTTGTCAAGATCTGAATTGTTAGATTCAAAAGAGTTCGATATTGAAGTCGATTTCACGGAGTATTCTACAGATTAAAAGCCTACGCTTCAAGCTTGGACTTAGGTTTGGCCTCGGTTTCCGGCTTCGCCCCCGCTTCTCTGCTGAGACCGAAGTGATTAAGTATCTCCTCTTCAAGTTTTAGGGCAGCCTCGGGATTTTCCCTGAAGTATCCCTTGGCGTTTTCTCTTCCCTGCCCTATGCGCTCATCGTTATAAGAATACCAGGCACCGCTTTTTTCAACGAGACCGATATCTGAGCCTATGTCTACAAGTTCGCCCTGCCTGGATATCCCCTCACCGTACATTATGTCAAATATGACCTCTTTAAAGGGAGGAGCAACCTTGTTTTTTACCACCTTTACCTTGGTCTGGCTGCCGATCACGTCCTGTCCCTGCTTTATGGCTCCGGCCTTTCTTATCTCCATCCTGACTGAAGAGTAGAATTTCAGCGCATTTCCGCCAGTTGTGGTTTCGGGGTTGCCGAACATGACCCCTATCTTCATCCTTATCTGGTTTATAAATATGAGAACTGTCCCAGACTTGCTAATAGAGCCGGTAAGCTTTCTCAGCGCCTGCGACATGAGTCTTGCCTGCAGACCCATGTGCGAGTCTCCCATCTCACCCTCAATCTCCGCCCTTGGAACCAGTGCGGCAACAGAGTCAACTACGAGCACGTCCACGGCTCCGCTCCTGATGAGCATTTCCGTTATTTCAAGCGCCTGCTCACCTGTATCGGGTTGAGAAATAAGCAGGTCGTCTGCGTTGACGCCAAGCCTTTTTGCGTAGGATATGTCGAGGGCGTGCTCCGCGTCGACAAAAGCTACGATGCCCCCTCTTTTTTGTGCTTCCGCTGCGATATGAAGGGCCAGTGTTGTTTTACCGGACGATTCAGGGCCGTATATCTCTACAACCCTGCCTCTCGGCACTCCACCCACACCGAGGGCAACATCGAGCCCTATAGAACCGGTGGCTATGGTCTGTATATCATCGTAAAGGCTCTCGCCTCCCATCCTCATGATAGAGCCCTTGCCGAACTGCTTTTCTATCTGACCAAGGGCGAGTTCTATCGCCTTTTCCTTGTTTGCATCAATACTCATTTCTACCTCCGCTCATTTTTCCTGTTTAAGGGGGAAACTCTTTAATTTTGTATATACGGCTCCATCCCGCGTTAAATCGCTCCTGTAGAGATGCACCGCCCTGACGCTGAATCTGCCGGAAGGTGCCGCCTCAACTTCGTTAAGCAGGGTTGCCAGATTTACCGGTACATTTCTCCAATTCCTGATCCTTCCCATTGTAAGATGGGGGTGGAAGGGCCTTTTTTCCCGGGTGAGACCCAGCGACGAACACCCCTTTTCTATCCCCTGTCTCAGAGACTCCAGCTTCTCAAGGTCCCCCATGAGTCCAAGCCATATGACCTGCGGCCTATCAATGTTGGGGAACCCTCCAGCCCTTCCGATTGAAAGCTCAAAGGGGGCGTGAGCCTTGCAGGTCGTGGCCAGGATCTCTCCAAGTTCTCCCAGAAGTTCTTCCCTTATATCCCCGAGGAATTTAAGGGTAAGGTGGATGTTGCCTCTCCTGACCCATCTTACCCCCTTTGTGGCGATTTTTAATTCATCCTGCAATCTGCCTATAGCTTCAAGGAAGTTAAGGGGCAGGTCTATGGCGATAAAGCTTCTTATCTCTTCCTTAATCCCCTTTGCCGACATCTTAAGCCGCCTAAGAGCTGATCAGCTTTCGTCTCAGCAGATCCAGGGCCGCCTGCATAGAAAGCCTCCTGATCTCCTCCCTGCTGCCGTTAAAATGATACTCTTCAAAGGTATCACAATTGGCGAGAGAAATGCCGATAAAAACCGTGCCAACAGGTTTCTCTTCGCTTCCTCCCCCCGGCCCGGCTATGCCGGTAACGGAAAGGCCGATAGATGTCCTTCCCATCCTCTTTGCGCCAACTGCCATCTCTATAGCTACGCGGCTGCTGACGGCCCCATGTTCCTCAATAACGGAAGGCTGGACGCCAAGGAGCTTGGTCTTTGCTTCATTTGAATATGCTATGAGCCCCATTTCGAAATAGTCCGAGCTTCCGGGGACATTTGTTATCTTTCTGCCAATCCCGCCGCCGGTACAGGACTCTGCGAGGCTAAGGCTATCCCTCCTTAGTTTAAGAAGACTCCCTACCGTTTCTTCCATTGTGCCGTCATCCTCGGCAAAGATCTGCTCGCCCATATTTTCCCTGACAATGAGGCTTGCATCTTCAAGTTTTCCGGTGGCTCCCTTTCCCCTTGCCGTAAGCCTGACAGCCAGCTCATCTACCAAGGGTACGATATCCAGCTCAATGCCTTCTATACGTCCGAGGGCAGTCGGCAAGAGGTCCTTAATGGCGGCCTCTGATATCCCGAATGTATGAAAGACTCTTCCTGTTGCCGTATGCTCATCAGGTATTTCGTCGTAGAGGAGGGGCAAAAGAGTCTCTTTCGTCATCGCCCTGACATCTTCATTGCCTCCCGGCATAAAGACGAGTATGTTGCCGCCCTGCCTTAGGAGATAACCACAGGTCGGACCTGTCGGGTTTTTCAGAGGTTCGGCCTTTTGAGGAATGAGGGCGCTTCTCTCATCAGATGGCGTCATCTCCCTGCCTGCCGTATGTATGGTTCTTTTTATATGCGCCAGTATCTCGTTGGATACGACAAGCCTTTTGCCCGTCACTCTGGCAGCAACCTTTGAGGTTATTTCATCATGGCCAGCTCCAAGGCCACCTGCAACTATCAAGAGGTTGATATCCTTACTCTCTATAGCCTTATTTATTGCGCCTTCAAGGGCATGCTCTTCGCCGCTTACTATTGAGACCCGTTCAACTTTAATCCCCAGATTAAAAAGACTTTCCCTGAGGAAGCTGCGTCCTGCCATGTCGGCCGAGGCGAGTTCATTGCCAACAATGATTATTTCGGCAACAAGCGCTTTGCTGCCAGCCGCTTTCTTGTCTGCCTTGATTGTCGATTCAGAGTCAGGCAAAATAACCTCCTTTAAAAGACGGGAATAAGGCCCGAAAATATTAAAAGCCTGAGACTGAGGTTTGCGTAGATTCCGGCGATAACATCATCCATAACAACTCCGGGTCCGCCACCCATTTTTTCCGCTGCCGATGCGGGGTATATCTTTGTTATATCAAAGAACCTGAATAAGAAGAAACCTATAATGATATATTCTGCGCTAAGGGGTATCATGAACATGGTAACAAGATATCCGGCTATCTCGTCTATAACGATCATGCCCGAGTCTTTTGCCCCGAATAACTTTTCAGCCCGGCTCGAAATAGCGAAGGAGAGCGGCAAAAGGGCTAAAAACAGCAACAGGTAAGCCAGGTCGTCAAGCTCACAAAAAAGCAGGTATATCGGTATTGCAGCAATAGTCCCGGCAGTGCCGGGGGCAAAGGGCGAATAGCCGCTATATGCGCCCGTTGCGAGGAAAATTACCGCCCGGTCTGATATTGATTTATAGTTGATTTTACTTACCTCAAAAATGGAAATACTATTAGTAAATAAGAGCGACTGTCAAGAATTAATAGAGATGCCATGGATAAATTCGCCCCTTTATGTGTATTTTTTAGCGCTTATTATAAATGTAAAAAAGTTGCTATGAAATAAAATTATTGTTATTGTTGTCTCTGCCTAAATCAACTTGCAATAATAGACATTTATTGTATAATGTATAGTTCTTTTTGCGTAGTTCTTAATTGGTAGGCAAAAAATAGGGGTGAAATTTTATTATTTTTTGAAGGAGGTTAGTTGATGACAGAAAAGAAAGATTCAAGACGCAGCTTTCTGAAAAAGGCCGCCATCGGCACGGTATCGGTTGTTGGTACGGCGGCTGTGGCAAAGAAGGTCGTTGATGCAGCTGCCCGTCAGGATGCAGGAGGGTCTGACAGCCATTACCTGGGGTCTGGAGATAGGTCTCTTGCAGGGCGCGAGTACGTTGAAATGAGTCAGGCCGAAAAGAGTAGCCAGATAAGGATGCTAACAGATAATTATAAGTACGATACGGTCTGAAATAGCAAACAGTCTTTATTTAAACGTTTTCAGGGAGATGTCAATGTCGACAAAGGATAGAAATAAAAGCGATAAAAAAACTCGTAGAGAGTTTTTGAAGGACTCCGGAGTCACCGGAGCTGCTGCATTTGCAGGCGCTGCCGCGTTGCTTACAGGAAGTGATGATGCCGAGGCTAGCGCTACCTGGGCCGAGCACTTTCAAAAGAACTACCGTCTCATGTCCGATGAAGAGAAAAAAGAGGCGGTTGCAAGGCTTGAAACAAGATACTCAGAGGAATATGGAAAAAAGGTGACAGTTGGAATCGAGCCTGCCATCCCGGGCGTACTCTTCGGATATGCCCTGAATATTCAAAAATGTATAGGCTGCAGGCGCTGCGTACATGCCTGCGTCAAGGAAAACAACCAGTCCCGTCATGATGAAAACGGCAAGGCCACAGAGATTCAGTGGATCAGGGTCATCAGGATGGAGAAGGGTAACTTCGGCTTTGATAAGGCCAATATGGATAAGGGCTATCCCGGTGCAAAGGGTGAGGAGTACGGTATACAGGTCGGTGGAAACGCCTACAGTCCTGTCGGTACGGTCCTCGAAGGACAGCACTACTACCAGCCGAAGAAGGTTCCTGAGAAGGATGCATTCTACTTCCCTATACAGTGCCACCAGTGTGAAAAACCTCCATGCGTCAAGGTCTGCCCCGTAAGGACTACCTACAGGGATCCTGACGGAGTTGTTGTCATCGATTACAACTGGTGTATTGGTTGCCGTATGTGTATGGGCGCATGTCCTTACTGGGCGAGGCGCTTTAACTGGGGTAAGCCGAACCTGCCGAAGGCAGATATGAATCCCGATACTCATTATATGGGTAACAGGCCGAGGATGAAGGGTGTCGTCGAAAAATGCCATTTCTGCCTGCAAAGGTCGAGAAAGGGAAGATACACTTCCTGTGTAGAAGTCTGTCCGGTGGGCGCGAGGAAGTTCGGCAACCTGCTTGACCCGAACAGCGAGGTCAGGAAGATACTCGACAGGAAGCGGGTCTTCAGGCTCAAGGCCGAGCTGAATACATATCCAAAATTCTTTTACTTTGTTGATTAAGGGGTGCTGATATGAAGCAGATTACATTTGGAATCGATTTTCTGACTTATGCCCTCAAGGGGGGAAGCAAGCTTTACGCATGGCTCCTTTTTCTGGGTTTTTTCATCATGTTGTGGGCCTACGGTAATTTCACACAGATTACCGAAGGGATGATAGTAACCAATCTTAACGATCAGGTGAGTTGGGGGCTTTATATGTCCAACTTTGTTTTTCTGGTAGGTGTAGCGGCGGCAGCGGTTACAATTATATTCCCCGCCTATGTCTATGACTATAAACCGCTCAAGGACGTTGTCATCATAGGGGAAATGCTCGCCATTTCAGCCGTTGTCATGTGCATTCTTTTTGTTCTCAGCCACATGGGCAGGCCCGACAGGCTATGGCATATTATTCCAGGCATAGGGATACTTAACTGGCCCAACTCCATGCTTACCTGGGATGTTGCCGTTTTAAACGGTTACCTGGCGCTAAACCTCATATGCGGCTTCTACTACATGTATAAGAAGTATACCGGCGAGCCGATGAATAAGAAGTTTTACATGACCTTTGTATATATCTCCATCGTCTGGGCCTTCAGTATCCATACGGTGACCGGTTTTCTTCTAAATACGATGCCTACAAGGCCAATGTGGTTCCATGCCGTTGTGCCTATTAAATTTATTGTAACCGCCTTTTCGGCAGGCCCCGCCTTTATCATTCTCGCCTTCTTCATAATCAGGAAGAATACGGCGCTCGAGATAAAGGACGAGGCGATAAACATGCTTTCGACTATTGTGACCTTCTGCCTCAGCATATCTTTATTCCTGACCCTGTGTGAGGTTGTAACCGAGCTCTATCCGAGCACGGAACACTCCTTTTCACTTAAGTACCTCATATATGGAAAGCATGGTCTCTCCGGGCTGGTTGCCTGGTTCTGGGCTGCATTGATAATGAACATCGTTGCCTTCGCCCTTCTTATCAATCCGAAGACAAGGAAAAATCACAGCATCCTTCCATTTACCTGTGTCATCCTTTTTGTGGGTATCTGGATCGAGAAAGGGATGGCCTTTGTTCTGCCCGGCATGATACCGAGTCCCATAGGCGAGTTTGTCGAATATACGCCATCCTGGATAGAGATAGGCAACTCTCTGGGAGCATGGGCGATCGGACTAACAGTGTTTACCATCCTGGCCAGGGGCGCGATAGGCGTTCAACTGGGTGATGTAAAACATTCTGATGCGAATTAGACCTTTTTGATTAGAGGAGACGGTATGAAAATGAATAAAATTATAAAGACGGCGCTTAGCTTAATTGCTGTTAGCGCCATCCTGCCCGGGATGGCGCTCTCCCAGGAGCCTGCACCGGCGCTTGACCCTGGCACCTGCTTTGAAAGCAGGGGCACTATAGAGGATGGTGAAATAATCGGCTATTCGATTAGAGCGGTTGAAGAGATCGACGCCCCTTTCTATAAAAGAACTATGCCGAACGTAAAATGCTCCCCTACAACGGGCGGTGTTTTGTGGTGGAGTGATCCTTTTTACGGTACCGTAGCGATGGGGGATATGCCTGTCGAGGCTGATTACACCCATGAAGAGGCGGTAGTAAGGCCAAGAGAAGAAATCCTTATGGATGTCATAGGACTCTACCCCTGTGCCGATATGTGTCATGGCGACCCCGAGGTTGTCCCTGTTCCCAAGGACAGGACTCCAAGGGTGCTTCAGCAGATGCATCTTGAAAAGGCGGTTCAGCCGACTGATCTGAAGCATGGCAGGGGAGCTATCTGGTGTCTCGATTGCCACAGCAGGACGAACAGAAACAAACTGATTGATCACCGTAATAACGAAATCGGCTTCAATCAGCCACAAAAGCTCTGTGGAAAGTGCCACGGGCAGATCTACCGTGACTGGAGAGACGGTATCCACGGCAAGAGGACAGGCATGTGGACAGCCGGTGGTAAGAAGAGGTGGTGGGTATGCACCGAATGCCACGATCCGCATAATGTTCAGCAGGCCCCTGTAAACAGAGGCTTCGCCCAACTGGATCCCGAGCCTGCCCCAGAGCTTCCAAAGGGGATGTATAATACCGATCATGAGCAGGAGCACGGCGCGCATCAAGCGGCCGGGAATGGCGAAGCGGCAGCTCACTGATAAAGTATATTAAATTGTTTAAACTAAAAGAGGAGCCACAAGGCTCCTCTTTTTTTACAATGGTTGGCAGAATGCATTGCTAAGGCAAGGGGGAGGAGAGGAGTTTATTTTACCCTCTCAAGATAAGAGGGGCTTAAGGGGAGTTATGATGTTTCGCAAATTACCCTCTTGATCTCAGCATAGGCCTCATCGGCACCATAAATATCTCTTCTTACATCCATACCTTTTTCGCCAAGCCTTAATAAGAGTTCCGTAACATAGGGAAGCATCGGAATAGTCTCTTCCTCATCCCCAAGTTTTAAGAGAATCTCTTTTGCCGGGCCATCGCAGGCAATTTTACCCTCTTTCATGAGAACAAGCCTTTCGCTCGTTGAAAGGAGGTCTTCAATGTCATGAGAAATTATTATTAACGTACATCCTTCGCTTGATAGGCGCTTTATCTCTTTAATCACCTTTTTTTTCGAAGCTCTGTCCAGACCGACAGTCGGTTCATCCAGAATAATTACCGATGGATTCATTGCAAGCACGGCGGCAATGGCTACACGCCTCCGCTCACCACCGCTAAGTTCACTTTGCCTGATGTCTCTAACTGTTTCGGGGTCAAGCCCTACCTCCCGGCATGCCTTAAGATAAGCTGTTTCTATTTCATCGCTTGAAAGAGAACCGGCTTCTTTGAGGGCATAGCTGATGTCGTCGAAGACGGTATGGCAAAATAGTTGATGCTCCGGAAATTGAAAGAGAAGTCCCACCTTTGAGGGTCCTGTACCGGGCGTTGTTATGCTGCCCATGCATGGCTTGACCATGCCGGCCATCAGTCTTGCAAGCGTAGTCTTTCCGCAGCCGGGAGGCCCCATTATGCCAATAGTTTCGGATTTGTTTATGCAGATAGTTATGTTTTTTAGCGCCTGCTTTTTGATAGGGGTTCCGCTATTATATGAATGAGATACGCCCTCTAGCGAAATTGCAATGTCAGGCATTTTCCTCATGCCCCCACAATATTAGGCTGGTTTCCGCCAGCAGCTCGTCAAATCCGATTCTTTCCCTTGCAGATATGGGCACTCCTTTATATCGCATCATTATCATTGCCAGCTCTTCCGAGCTTAGCGCGTCAATCTTGTTCAGAGCAAGGCACTTTGGTATGCCTCCCGCGCCTATTTCATGAAGTATGTTTTCCACTGCCTTTATTTGATCTGGCATTTCTATGTCAGTTACGTCAACGAGGTGTATAAGGAGCGATGAGTCAATCAATTCATCAAGGGTAGATTTGAATGCGTCTACGAGGTCTTTAGGGAGATCTCTGATAAAGCCGACAGTATCGCTGAATATCAGTTCTTTTCCCACGGCAAGCCACTTCTTCCTGCTTGTCGTGTCGAGGGTGGCAAAGAGGCGATCTTCCTCAAGCACATCCCCCCCGGTAAGTGCATTAAAGAGGGTAGATTTCCCGGCATTTGTGTAACCGACTATCGACACGAGAGGCAGGCCGCTGTTTAGTCTCTTTGCCTTTCTTACTCCCCTGCCGCGACTTAGCTGCTTTAGCTCTTTTTCAAGGAAGTTGATCCTGTCATTGATGCGCCTTCTATCCACTTCAAGCTTTGTCTCTCCGGGCCCTCTTCCCCCTATGCCGCCGGTAAGACGTGATAGAGCTTCTGCTCTGGCCATAAGTCGCGGTTTGATATACTTAAGCTGCGCCAGCTCGACCTTAACCTTCCCCTCGCTGCTGTGAGCACGCTGGGCAAATATGTCCAGGATAAGTTGTGTCCTGTCCATCACCTTCATCTCCGTCATCTCGGTGATGGCCTTCACCTGCCCGGGAGCCAGGTCCTGATCGAATATAAGGAGATCCGCGCCATGCTGGAGAGCCATTATAACGAGGTCCTTCATCTTGCCTGAGCCCATGAGGTGCTTGGGATTTATTTTTTTGGGATACTGTATGATTTCATCGAGCACGTTCGTTCCAGCCGACAGAGCAAGTTCCCTCAGCTCAGCCATGGAGGCCTTTGCCAGTTCCCTGCTCTTAACGGTAACGCTGACCAATATGGCCTGACCCTCTTTGTTCTCCCCCTTCTTCCCGGCTTTTTTGCCTATCTCATCCTCAAGAGAGTCTATAAATGTATCAAAGGGGATATCTATATCCCGGGGCAATCTGGGCTCAAGTAGCTCCCATCTCTGTTCACTCAGGTTTTCAGGGAGGAGATGTGCCATATATGCAAGGCCGGGGAGTCCCGTCTCCGTCACCTCTATGGCAACCATCATATCCAGTCTTAAGAGAGCAAGGTCGGTCAGGTCGTCTTTGGATAGAGGCTCTCCCTTCAGGTGGGTATGTATGCATCTTATGCCTCTTAACCTGCCAAGCCCGGCCCTGAACCTGCTTAGATCCGGAATCATGATCTCTTGAGGAGAGCCGACAATGACGTCCAGTATCTCCCCGCGCCTGTTGACAAGCAGACCTATCTGGCGCCCTATATCCCTTGATATCTCCGTAATGAACCTGGCAAGCTCCGTCGAAATTACCGATTCTGCAGGTATCTTGCGGCGAAAGATCCTTTCGAGGGCCTTTATCTGATCTGCCTTAAGGCCTGATATCTGTCCGCTTACATGTCTGATGCCCCACCTCCACGCTTTACATATAATAGAAGGTTGATTTTACAAGGCGGCGTGCAAATAAGCAAGCGGCACTTATTGAGTCAAAGTCAAATTATGTCAGTTAACGTAGGCGTACCTGCTTTTTAATTAAATTGATTTAATGAATGTCTTCTAGGTTTTTAAACCGTCCTCAATTAATCCTACACTGCACGTTTTGAGGTCTGCCGTCAATAGTGGACGCGAAATGATTCATGCAGCAAGCTTATTCTTGTAATATTTCTTTTCATAGGTTGCAGGGGATAAGTAACTCAGTCGCTTCTGCCAGCTCCCGCCTCAAACGGGCCATCTCCAACTTAATTCAGTAAGTTGCCGACCTTTGCTTCCTACCTCGGAAAGTTTCCCTTCTTTATATGTTTTTACCCAAGTCCTTAAGCTTGACGAAGGAACCGATAACCTTCTCCCAACTTCTGGTACTGACAAGCCACCCTCTAATACAAGCTTTACTGCCTCTTCCCTGAATTCCTTGCTGTACTTCCCGTACGGTAACTTCTCCATCTTGACACCTCCATCTTGTAATTTAATTTATCCAAGATTTCGTGTCCATTTTTTTCAGCTTACCTCAGAGGTTTAGAAGTACTTTTTTAGGGGATGAAATGGGGTTTTTAAGAAAATGGCAGGTGCGTAATTCCCGCGATACAATACCTCACTCCCTCATTCACAAAACTACAAGATCAAATATCTTGATTTCCCTTATTGCCTGAAAATTTTTTCTGTTTGGGGTGGCTCCGATTGTTCGATAAACAATAAATCTACTCCCCTTCATTTACAAGGGATTAATTTTTTTTCTTCAAGCATGACCAGAATCGTCACACTCTTACGGTATTAGTATACATAAAAATGGCTCGTCAGCAGAATCTGTGGTGATAATCAGGTTCCGTCAACTTGCCAAGTGTATGGTATAGCGCTATTTCCAGGCATTTGAAAGACTTAAAAGCGTAAGCTTTTCTCATAGTGAGTTTTGCCTTAAAGTTCAAACCCTCTACCGCATCACTGGATAATCTCCCTTTGGCCTTGAACCAGTTGAGAATCATCGGTTTGTGATTGCGCAGCATTCGAGCTACTTTCTTCATCGGTTCCAGATCCGTTTGTAAGGTTCTTGTCACCCAGTTGTCGAGAAACCTGCCTGCAAAGTCTGATCGCCAGATAATTCTGGGGACACAATATCGAACTCACTCCTCTTTCTAACTTGAAAAGCCCCTTGCTGTTATAGTTGTCGTTCTGGTGCTGCCATTTTTCTTATGAATTCGATATGGCATCCCCGGAATTCAACGAAGGTAAGTATTGTGTCCCCAGAATTCCAAAACTTTAAACCGGATGTTAATGATTCAGGCTCTGAAAGCCTAAGTCGCCTTGAAACAGAGGGGAGAGCATGTTAATTAATGCTTTTTTCTCATCATCTTGATAGAGCAGGGCAGGGACATGCCCCCAGACAGGACCCGGCCATGCAGGGTCATTTTTATATCTTACGATATGGTGCAGATGCAGTTGAGGTACAATATTGCCGAGGGACGCCACATTCATCTTGTCGGCCTTGAAGATCTCAAATAGGCTGGCAGACAGGTATGAAGATTCTTCTGTCAGATCATGCCGGTCTTCAGCTGTAAGCTGAAATATTTCTGAGATATTCTCCCGGCGCGGGACAAGTATGAACCATTTATAGTTCATATCATTAAGAAGAAGAAGAGTGCAAAGTTTAAAAGAGCCCAGTTCAAAACAATCCTCTTTTAATCTGTGGTGCAGTTCAAACACTAGTTCCTCCCTTCAGACCTATGTTTGAAATTGGGAACTGATCGTAACGCCAAGTTTCTTTGCAACTTTAACGAGCTGTTCCATATGGCGATCGCCCCTGGTTAATTCATCAAAAATCATCTTGATGGTAGGGTCTCCGATATGGATCAGCCTGCTGTAGCTCTTTTCTACAAGCTCCAGTTCCATACTAAGGGCGAAAGAGACCGCCTCTTTTAATTCGGGCGGGTTCTTCAGCAGATCCCTTTTCAGATCCTCCAGCTTATTATAGCATTCCTCGATCTCATCGGTCTCTACCTTGGGCAGACCGAAGGAGTCAGGGCTTATCATAAGCATTTTGAATTTTGCATCCAGAAATCCGGCATGAGCATCCTCTTCAGCGGCCATATCCGCCCACAAAGATGAACTGGATTCATTATCCTTAAATTGCCTGTCAAAAAAACGGTAGATATCAGCCATCTTTCTTTCTATTTTTCCTGCAAGGTCCAGAAGTTCAGCCCTGTTCATTTAATTTTCCCTTGTTTAAAGTTTTTTGCATAAAGTATACATGGCGGTCTTTAATTCGGGCAAGAGGTAATTACAGTATCAAATGCCGACTATAGTTATTATGTATATATTTTATAGCAAGCTGCAATGTTTGGTGGATCAAAAAAAGGTTTGCTTCACTTTTATATTAAGGTATTGTGAAACTGTTTTTATGCTTTTTTATGGATATGGGATGGTGATGGGATGGTGATGGGATGGAAAAAATAGATGTTGCAATAATCGGGGCTGGAGCATCGGAGGGTGTCAAGTTTTTAGTGTAAACGAGAAATTGGACTTCTATTTCAACGACACCCTTTCTTCAAAAATAATGGCGAACTGATTTATCGCCGCACCCCAATCCCTAATCGGCATCGTCCATTTTTTCATGATATTTTGAATGGCCAGATAAAGCAATTTCAAGGCCGCAGTGTCGTTTGGAAAGGAGGCTCGGCTTTTTGTAACCTTCCGCAGTGTCATATTCATGGATTCAATCGCATTCGTCGTGTAAATGGCCTTTCGGATCCCTTCAGGATAGGCAAGAAAAGGAATGACACGAGCCCAATTGTCCCTCCAGGATTTGCCAATCAACGGATATTTATCATCCCATTTTTCCTCAAAGGCGGTCAGAGATCTTTCTCCCTCATCTGCGCTTGCAGCCTTGTAGATGGCC
>JAVVFD010000037.1:0-19482 GCA_032250935.1 bacterium | reverse complement strand
AATCGAGGGCGATGACCTTTTGTTTGGGAGGTACGTAAGAGGCAAGGTAAAAGAAGGTAAAGAAAAACATGGCGTGGACGGCGACCGATATGCCGAAGCCTTTTGCCTGCAGGTTCATTATCTTGCCGCCTCCGTCTGAAGAGAGAGCTTTGTAAAGCCCATCCCTTTGATCGTATCCATCACTTCCACGAAGATGTGCAGGGCGATCTCCTTGTCCGCCCTGATCTGTACCGGCATATCCCTGTTGCAGCTTTCCATTTCACTTTTTAACTCGTCTATCGTGACCGGCTTTGATTCATGGTATATAGTTCCATTGTTATCTATTTCGATGGTCTTGTTTTTAGACGCATCGGCCATGGTTGCGCTCTTAGCCTTGGGGAGCTGTACCGGTATCACTCCCGTAGCTATGAAGGTCGATGTGGTGAGCACTATCGTAAGGAGAACTAGCATGACGTCAACGAGGGGGATGACGTTCATCTGGTTAAACTCCTGTTCATCCATTTTTTATCTCCCACTCCATCATTATGACCTTCGCTTTCCTCAAGAGTATGTTGTAGAGCGCAACGGCCGGAATGGCCACAACGAGGCCGACGGCGGTCACCTTTAGCGCCAGGGCGAGACCGACCATGATCTTGCCGGTATCCATAAGCCCTTCCTGCCCCATGGTGTAGAAGGTAAGCATGATGCCCAGAACGGTGCCGAGCAGGCCTATATAGGGGGCGTTGCTCCCTATCATGGCGATTATGTGGAGTTTTTTCGTAAGCTCCAGCTCAAGGGACTTTTTCTCCTTAAAGTCGGCAATGTTTATCCTCTTGTAGAGAAGATGCCTCTCTACGGCGATGGAGAGCGCAACAACGCTCATGAGGATGAGAAATCCGATTATTCCGTAGTCTATTGAATGTTTAAGCCAGTCCATTTGTTATTAAAACCTCATAGGCCAAAGATTTTGAAATATTAATATAATTGCTGATAAGGTTACAAGCAAGAAAATATGACTCATAAGGGCTGTCCTTCTGTCGGCTTCTTCCAGATGGGAGGCAGCCAGTCTCTTCATGGAGTAGGCGGAAAGAGATGTCCCTATTATAAGGGGTGCAATTAGCCTCGCCCTTCCGTAATCTAGCCAGCCGTATTGGAGCAGCCCCACAAATACGATGTAGGGAAGATAGCCGTACCCGAAGACGGACAAATGCCTGTTCTTCTCGCTCCCGGTAAGTTTTTCAGATATGCGGCTGCATAGCCAGTACAAGATAACAACTAAAGAGACTGCACTGACAAATGTTATGAGGTACTTTGCCAGGAAAAAGGAGTAGGTCTTCGGGGCTGTCCCGAGAGCAATGGTGACCTTGGCCCAGCTTGGGTGGTGCATGACTCCCATACGGAAAAAAATGACGGCAAAGAAGATAACCGCCAGGATCGCTTCTCCCGTAACGGGTTTTCTTTCCCGCCACACCCCGCTGAAGAAGGGTCTTTTAGCTATAGTCATGGAGTTGTGGGGGCATGACTTGAAGCAGTCGAGGCAGAAGGTGCAGTGGCGGTCCGATTCTATTGCGCCGGGGAATACGTCGTACCTGCAGCCGGGCGCCTTTTTGTTCCCCTTTATACAGTCCTTTGTGGTGCATGCTGCGCATTTATCGAGATCGGAACGGATTGCCACAGGCGCTGTCATGGCGTAGAGGTCGGTTGCAGAAGAGATGGGGCAGACATAACGGCAAAACGCACCTCTTTTGAAGAGCACACCTATGACAACAGCCAGTAATGTGAAAGCTAGGAAGTAGATTGAGGAGTTGACCGGCATACGCGGCAGCGCTATCCCCGGCATATAGAGCAGGAGCCTTATCATTACGAGATACATGAAGATGTTGAAGGCGATATTCTTCATGGGAGAGGGGAGGGGGATGCCCAGTGAGAACCTCTCAGCCATTCTGTTAACCGCCCTTACAGGACATACGCCGCACCACGATTTGCCCAGCGTGAAGAGTATGAGGACGAGCCCCCCCTGCCACCAAGCCTCCCAGAAGAGCCAGTGGTTCCAGCTCTCCCTTGCATTGTCTGAACCGGCAAAGCCGTCATAGATGCCGTAGGCGAGCAGTACGACGGTAATCGTCTGAAGCGATGGCAGAAACCATTCGCTTTTTATGAGCCCCGTCATAAACGGTGAAAGGAGGGAAGGAGCTGCCTTCCCTCCTGCGGTTTCAGTATCAGTGTATGATGTGTCTTTCATAGGGTCAGTTATTCACCGCTCCATTTGTAGGTGACGCCTGCATAGGCCGTTCTCGGCATACCCGGCGCATACTCCTTGACCGTTCCATTTGTCTTGGCGCTTGCCAATGTTGCGTAGCGTTCGTCATTCAGGTTAAAAACTCTGGCGAAGATATCCCATGATTTTCCAAATTTCATGTTTGCGCGGAGGTTGTAAAGGTCGTGGCCGTGGTACTTGGCAATATTTGCGTCATCCATCCAGTAGTCTCCTATATGAGCCCATTCGAGTTCAACCTTGCCGCCGTTCAGAAGAGAGGGGCTGTAACCGAGGCGGATGTTGGCCGTCTCGCGTGGGGCCGACGCCATCGCCTTGCCGCTGTAGGATGTTCCCGTGCTGGCAGTCACCCACTTTTCATATATATGCTCCGAATAGGAATAGGCGGCATTCAGATCGATCTGTTCGGCAATTTTGATGCCGAGTCCTATTTCGATCCCTTCGTGGCTTGTTTCGCCGGCATTGACCGATTCCCGCCAGAGCGTATCTACGCCATTGGAACTATAGACATCAAAGGAGAGGATGTCGTCCTTCTTGATCATCTGGTAGGCCGATATTTCGTATGAGATATCCTTGCCTGCGGTCTTGCCGCGCAGCCCCACCTCGTAGCTGTCAACCTTGACGGGATCGAGATCTACAGTATTTATCGAGCCTCCCTGCCTGAAAAGCTGGCTTTCTGAAGGAGTCCTGAATGCGTGGCGATAGGAGGCAAAGGCATTGATGTTTTCCGTAAAGCCGTAGGTAAGGCCTAATTTCGGGCTGAGGTGGGAGAAGCTGACCTTTTCATCATCCGGCCTCTTGTGCTTGCCAGTAGTTACTACGGAAAGATTGTTTTCATAATCGTAGCTCATGCTGTCGTAGCGGAGTCCAGCATTGATTCTCAGTTTGTCAGTTGGAGATGTCTCGACATGAATGTACGGTGAAGCCCCTTTGAACGCTACATCATAATCGTATACCGTGCTGCTGGTAGAATATGAGGTAAAGATTTTGGCGCCGGTTGAGCTTGTAATTGAAGTTCTTCCGATGATCTGCTCCTCACGACCACCCGGACTGTAATCAAGGTCAGCTCCTACCACGATCCTGGTTCTCATTGATTTCAGGTCCGTCCTGTATTTTAGGAGAAGACCTAAGGAGTCGTTGAAGGTCTCATATACGGTGGGGTCATAGCCAAGAGACCAGTTGGGCAGGAGTTCCATGAAATTCTGCCTGTAGTACGGCGTTATGCTCAGCAGCGATGATGCAAGCTCCTTCTCGTATGCAACAGAGAGGCGCGTTGCCTGTACCTTGCGGTATGAGATAGGGGTATAGTTTTCTCTCGGGTTGTTCTCGTAATCTGTCTCGGAGAGTTTGGAGTTACCCGCCGTTTGTTGGTCGATGTCGGAAACTGCAAGGACCGTTTTCAGCGTGGCGCCGCTGTCAAGGTAGCTGTCCCAACGGACAGTAGCGCTCTGGCGGTCGTAATCGGTCGCCTCTCTCCATCCGTCGGTGTGGGTCAGATTGATATCTGTCCTGAATCCGTTGCTTCCGCCGGAAAGTAAGGCTCTTTCCCAACCGTATTCACCACCTTCCAGTGTAAGTTCGGCCTCAGGTTTTTCAGGGGCGGGGCGCGTCATTACGTTGATGATGCCTCCGATGGCGTCACTTCCATAAAGCGATGTGCCCGGGCCCTTTGTCACCTCGATGCCGTCGGACTGGGGCACGTTTACTTCATAGAGGGCGTTATGGTTGAAGAATCCTGTGGAGCGTGTAGGGATGCCGTCTTCCAGGTAGAGGTAAACGGCGCCGGTGGTGATCGGCTGCCTGATGGCGGTCATATGTCCCTCGCCGTTGGTTACGTTTACATGCACCCCTGGTATGCGATCCATTATCTCTGTGGGGTGAGCAGGCTTGGTCTCACTCACCATTTTGCCGGAAACAGAACCCACCGTAGCAGACATTTCCGCCTTGGCCTCTTTTTCCCTCAGGCCCGTTACAACAACATCCTCAAACTCTATCACTTCCTCAGCTATTGCAGGTGACGAAAAGGATATGACAAAAGAGGTTATGACCCCCCCTAATATCGATGATCTTAAACTGGAAATACCCTTCACTTAACACCCTCCTTTGAATTTACATTAAAAAACATTAAATATAATGACAGAAATTAACTTCAGAAAGATGTAGAAAAGCACTATTTGTGCCAAGCAGGTATGCTGTCCGTAATGTTTTGAAAATAAAGGAGAAATTGGTGTGGAGAGATTTTTTTCAAAGAGGTCTCATTGAAAAAACTGTTGGATAAGCAGCAGGCTATGGTGCATATCAGGCACACTGGCCTATTTTCATATCTCCAGCGTAAGCACCCTTACCCCCATCATAACAATGATGATCACCGAAAGGGCATTTAGCCAGGGGGCAAAGCCCTTGACCTCCACCTTAACAGCCTTTGATATGAGGGATACCAGGCCGCTTGCGATAACGAGGGGCGAAATCATGAGTCCCAGTCCGAAAATCAGGCCGTAAGATGCCCCGATCAGGACTGAGCCCTTGTTTGCCGCAAGGAGCGACATGGAAACAAGTGAAGGGCAGGGGATGAGGCTTGAAGATATCCCGAGGGCGAAGAGGGAGATCCTTTTGCCCGTACGCTGATGCTTTTTATTGCACCCTCCTTTGCTGATAAAGGGCAGGAGGAGTCCAACGGCTATAAGTATGCCGCCGATTGTATATTTGAGGTGGAGGAAGTCATTTACTACTAGCTTGCTCCCTATATATGCCGCCATGCCGCCAAGGGCCGAGTAGATAAGGAGCTTGCCCGAGATGAAGACGAATGATGCGTTGACGCCGTCCCTGAAACCCTTGCCGGTGCTCATGAGGTAGGTGCTGAGGTAGGGAAGGCATGAAAGGGAGCATATGGTCAGGCCGTATACGACCCCAAGGGAAAAAAGGCTCAGTATCTCAGGCATTGGCATTGCTCATGTTTTCGCACTTCCATGCATCGAGTGCAAGGAGGGCCGCGCCGTAGGCGGTGGTTACCTGCGGGTTTTCAGGTACGATTATGTCCCGCATGATTTCATCCTCAAGGGCCGTTACGAGACCCCTGTTCATGGCAGGGCCTCCGTCAAAGAGGACAACGTCCTCCACTCCGTAACGCTTGGCCAGTCTTGCAACGCGGCGCGCGATGGAATAGTGTATACCCGCGACTATCTCCTCCCTGCCGTTTCCATCTGCAAGGAGGCTGATTATTTCCGATTCGGCAAAGACGGTGCATGTGCTGTTTATGCTCAAGGGTGCCCTCTTTGCGTTCATATGGCAATCACCGAGCTCATCAACGTCCATTTCCAGGTTCCTTGCCGTTACATCGAGAAAACGGCCCGTTCCGGCTGCGCACTTGTCGTTCATGGCAAAGTTTACAACGTGCCCTTCGGCATCGAGTATGATGACCTTCAGGTCCTGGCCGCCTATGTTGATAATAGTTCGTACCGTGCCCGAACTCTCACCCGCCTTCCTTGCCCCGGCAGCATTTGCCGTTATCTCGCTGACCGACTCATCGGCCTCCTTGAATATCTTCCGGCCGTAGCCGGTGGAGGTGACGTAGGCCACATCTTCTTTTGCAATCCCTTTTTCTTCAAGGAGGGCGTTGAACGCGCTTAAAGCGTTTTTATGGAAGTGGCTTCCCGTGAGAGAGGTGTAGTCTCCTGCCAGGGCGCCGCTGTCATCGCAAAGGGCGACCTTTATGTTAGTTGAGCCTATATCTATGCCTGCAAAGTATTTCATGTTTTTATCCTGTTAGAAATTGATTTCATCACAAAGGCGCAAAGGCGCAAAGAGATCAAATAATGCACTTTCCTAAATACTTATGATGGCTAAAAAATACTGTTAAATCAGCTCAACTGTGTCTTGGATGTACCTTTTCCTTTGCGTGCTTTGTGCCTTAGTGCTGAAAAGGTTTTTATTTCCCCCTTCTCTTCCTCGTCTTTATAGACTCGATGAATGCCTCCACCCTGGTCGAGAGCTGCCCCATATCCTCAGGGCTGTAATCCGTCTCCAGGTAGAGCATGGGCACTCCCATAGCCTCGAGCCTTAAGTTTATTCCCTTCTGCTCCATCTCGTAGAGGTGGCAGCCTGAAAATGCCTGGTAGATGACGCCGTCTGCGGCAAAATCCTTCACCATATGTTCGATCTTCCTCTTCCTGTCGTCATTCGGCGTATAGCAGGGGCAGGTGCACGGCTTGAGATACCTGTCTGCAATGGCAGGCACCATATCGTAAAGCGCCTCTTCGTCGAATGCCACGGAATCGTAGAGGAGGCGTGAAGATGAACATACCTCGTCGGCAACAATGACGCCGCCTACCTGTTCGAGGAGGACGGGAACCTTCATGTTCGGGAATATGGGCGGAGAGCCTGTAAAGAGTATCCTCGGCGCATGGCTCTGCGCCACCTTGAACCCCTTACTCTTCCTTTCCTCAAGCTCGTCGTTTAATTTATTAACGGCCGCAGTCCAGTTTTCTATATCGTCAAAGAAGTAGGCGTTTGTCACCATAAAGACATCCTTGCCGAAGATGAGGGGAGGGGAGTTCTTTGCAAGGTTGTTAAGCCTCCTGAACTCTCTGCCAGCCCTTGACACCTTTGCCACCGATTCCTTAAGTGATTTCCTGGTTATCTTTTTGCCTGTCAGCTTCTGGAGCATGAGGGCGAAGTTCTTGACAGAATTCTGCCAGTAGTGCCTTGCCTCGTCACTCTCTTTCGATGCGGGCATCTCCATTATATGGACCTTATAGCCCATATCTATAAGCATCTCTGCCGACTTTTTCTTCTGGTCGCAGGTTGTCGGGATGACGATGGCGTCGAGCTTATCCTTGTACAGCTCTGAGCTTATCTCCAGCATGCCGACTGTTGCCTTGACAAGGGGGCATGCCTTTGATGGCATTGAGCTGGCCCCGATCTGGTCGTAGGTGGTTGAACCGTTGCAAAGTCTAAGCGGTACGGCCCCGGCGGCATATATCAGTTCATCGGGCACCTGTACGCACATGGTGCCCACAACCTTCCTGCCTGATTTGGCCTGAGGCGCATCTTCAGCATACCTCTCTCTATAAAGGTCATAAAAATATTGCATGGCGGCGGGATTGTCGGGAAACTCCGACTCGACCCTTCTGAGGGTCTCCTTCGCCTCCATGGCAAGGTGAAGAGCTGTAGTTTTTTTCTGCCGTTCAATCCTGTCCATCATTTTCCGTCTTCCCCTCCATTCTTTTGTAAAAACCTTCCTCCGTCGCCTCGTACAGAGGTATTCCCAGGAAGCTCACCTTTAGGCACTTCTCTTCGGGGCAGACGGCAACGCACTTGAAGCACATCATGCAGTCGTCCTTTACTATGTCCTTGCTTACAATGTCGTCTGCAATCTCCCTTATGCCAACGTCGCATGCCCTGTAGCAGTTTCCGCAGCGGGTGCATTTGCTGCCGTCCTTTGTCAGTTTCAGCAGTCCCGCTTTTTTCATGATGTAGTGAAAGGCGCTCATGGGGCAGAAGAAGCAGAAGAAGCGCTTCTTGAAGAAGGCCCCTATGAGGAAAAGCCCCGTTACTATCATGCCGAGCGACGTGAGTATCATCTTCGGTTGAGAGCTGAAGTCTACCGCTAGCTGGGAGAAGTCCCCCTGGAAGAGGGGCAGGATGGTCCTTCCCGGGCAGATCATGCAGAAGGGGACGGCATATTCGTGGGAGAGCTTGGGGAGGCCGAAAAATGAGTTTCCCATGCTCATAGGCATGAGTATGAGCAGGGCCAGCAGGACAAATTTGATGTTTTTCAGCCCCTTGAAGGCGGGGGCAGAATATTCACTGTAGCGTATGCCCAGTTTTATCCTTAGCTTTGTGATCCAGTCCTGTATGGCCCCCACGGGGCATATGTATCCGCACCATGCCTTGTTAAAGAGGATGAACCATGCAAAGAAAGTAAGGAAGGCAACCAGTATGCCGATCCCCCTCCCTGAGAGGTAGGCGCTCCACGGGGTTGCCATCTGGTGCTGGAGGCCGATGAGGTAGCACTGTGCTCCTCTTTTTTCGTCGTATACGCAGGCGAAGGTTGGGAGGTCGTCGGCAAAATTTATGGCGAACCAGCCTCCGTAAACGAGGAGCGCAAATGCGCTCAGCTGGAACCAGAAGCGGAAACTCTCGATATCTGTGTTGTTTAGCGCCTTAGAAATTATTTCCGACTTTTTTCCAAAGGTCTTAAGCTTTTTCATCCAGGTGGGCCTCTTTCAAAGGTTTTTTTCTTCTCTGACGGTGGTAGAAGATCCCCAGCCCGCCGATGCCGATGGTGAATATCCCTGCGTAGAGACCGGCCGAATAGGACATGTATCCTACAGCGGCGGGGTTATATTTCCAGTGAAAGGTGGTCACGATGCTCACCTTGTCGTATTTCTCCCCCTCATATTCGCCGCTCTCGTCGGTATCGTAGCTCGCGACGACGGTAAACGCCCCCGTGTTTCTCCTCTTGAATTCGGACCAGTCCTGTGCAAAGTAGTCCTCAATGAGGCGAAATGACGCCTTACCATTTTCATCCGTCCTGAGCCGCTTCGTCCACTGCTGCTCGGTTGTGACGCTGATTTTGGCGCCTGGAGCCGGTTTGCCGAAGTGAAGCGCCTCTATGCCGAGCCTGTCTCCTGACAGGACCTCTGCATGCAGGTTGCCGCTCCATAGCTTGTCGAATGTGATTTCGAGAGGGATTGCGTCCAGTGATTTAGGTCTGCTTCGCTGCTCGTCATAACGGTAGTCATGCCCCCAGCCGCAGCTGTGGTGGATGTTGATCCACTTGGCGGTCCGGATATAGAGGGTGCCGCCGCTAACCTTTTTATCCACTACGTAAACGTTGTTTGCGCCGTGGGACGGCCCGTCTTCCATGCCTGTCTCTATCTCCACCAGGACCTTGTCCTTCCCCCTGACGATCTTTGCTTCGCCCATGCTCCCATCGGCCAGCATGAGCAAGGCCTTGGCATTTTCGGAGATGTCCTTGTCGCTTAAGATGTAGCTCCTTTTAGGGGTGGGGCGCATGGCGGGCTCATATTTTTTCAGTCCCTTTGATTTGTCGCCGTAGCCCGCTTGTGGGGAGGATATTTTCCTTGTCTCTGCGGCCCTGTCCATGGTTTTCCCATGCTCGCGGGATGAGTGGCCCCCGGCTGCAGGCGGGCCTTGCCGCTTCTTTTGAGGGGCCGAATGGTCGTGTCCATCACCGCCCCTGTTTCCCGGACGTCCCCCCTTGGAAGGCGCGGCATAGAGGTAGAGCGGGTCGATATCTTTTGCCTCTGCCATTCCTGCACTGAACAGCAGAGCTGCCAATAAGGCGGGGACAGTCCCGATTCTACAGCTTCGCCAGTAAATCCGGGACATTCCCCTTACAGCCGACGCCGTTTTTGAAAAAAAGAAGAGGGCCGCCAGTAAGGCAGCCCCGCAATATGTGAATTTAAAACCGGTTCTTTTCATAGCAAGTTCTTATTTTTTAGCAGATTTTTTCTTCTGCATGATCTCGCGTATCATGGTCCTTTGCTTCTCAGTAAGAACTTCCCTCACATCGCGCATCATCTGGTATTTGGCGATCTGCTTGTCACCTTTTTTTGCCTCGATCTCGCGGACCTTCTTTGCGATTGTATCCATGCCGGTTGTGTAGTCGCGGTGAAACCCTTTCAGATCCACTTCAAGCACGTCGATGTCGGCCTGGAGTTTGATGATTTCTTTCTTGTGGGCTGTCTTTATATCCTTGATCTTTGCCACCTGATTGTCTGAAAGATCGAGTTCCTTTGTGTAATCAAGTATGTCGAAGCGGTGCTTTCCTTGTTTCCAGTCCTTTTTGCTCTTGTCGCAATCTTTCTTGTCCTTCTTGTCGCAATCCTTGCTGTATGGCTTGTCGCACTTCTCTTTGCCCTCCGGCGGCTGCGCGCCTACGGTGATGCTGAAGAGCGCTATTGCTATTATGGTTAGAACTGCTGAGATTATCGAAGCTTTTCTTTTCATATCACTTTCTCCTGTTAATGGTTTATTAAATAGGCCCTCAAATAGGAATGCTTTACAGTTTATCATAACTCCTCCCGGCCTCCCCTTATTTTAAGAGGAGGAGTTTGATTCCCCCTCTTAGAGTAAGAGGGGGTCAGGGGGCGTTGGAAATAAGAAGTCTCTCTATTTAAGCGCCGGGTTAATAGTTGCCTAGAACTTAACGCTAGCGCCCGCCGCGTAGGTTATCCCCTGGTTGACGACGATTGAGACATCTTCCCCGTCATAGACGCCGTCATCGTTGCCGTCGGAAGAGGATGACCTTGCCGTGTTATAGTAATTTTTATCGAAGAGGTTGTCAACACGGGCGAAGAATGACCACTTATTTTGGCCTATCTTCCTGTCGTAGTTGACAAGGAGGTTGACCGTTTCATGGCCGTCTATCTTCTCCTGGTTTATCTCGTCTGCATAGTAGTCGCTTATAGCGTCCAGTTCCGCCGTTACCAGAAGTCCCGTTGCGGGCCTTACATTAACAGCCAGGTTCAGGTGGTGCTCAGGTACGCGGGGGGTCTTGTTGTCTGTGTTGTCGTATTCTTTTAGACAGTTTACGACAGTTACTACGGGTCCAGGCCATGTCGTTTGTGTTACAGGCGTTGTGCCCGCAGGACATACCCCTCCTTGTGGCTCCAGTTGCTGATTAAACTCCTCGTAATCAGTAAATATGGCGTTGAGATAGGTGTATGCGATATCAACAGATATCGCCTTTGAAGGATCGGTCCTTGCGGAAAGCTCGAGTCCCCTGTTTCTCATATCTCCTATATTTTCATAGGTGCTGTCGGCGTCTGTGGAATACTGGCCGCCACTCGCCCTGATGTGATCTTTCCTGTCGAGTTGGAAGATTGCTATGTCGATGTCGACGGGTAGATCTCCGATATTAGTGGCGGCGCGCAGCCCCAGTTCCACGTTTGTCGATGTTTCCTCATCGAGATCGGGGTTTGCTGCAGTTTTATGTGATGGTGAACTGCTTCCAAGGAAGAGCTGTTCGACGGAAGGCGCCCTGAAGCCGGTCGATCCGTTTGCGTATATATCCATCTTGCTGCTTACGGCGTAGTTAGCGCCGAGGCGGTATGACCCGACGTCAAAGCTCTTGTCGTCATCAATGGTAGGGTCGAGATTGTCGCTGTAGTCGAGATTGATATGATCATAACGCCCGTTGGCGGTAAGAACCAACCTGTCTGTAATTCCTTTTTTCGCTTCGGCGTATACGGCTTGTACCTGCTCAGCCGTCTCATTGTCGCCTGAAACTGTGCCGGGACCGGTAGCGCATGCACCCCAAGGAGAGGTTTGAAGACAAATAGTCTTGTTATCATAGCTGTTGCTTCTCAGATCAAGACCAGCCATCCAGCCGAGGCCTGTTCCACCCTTCCTGAATTCGGTCTTGAGCCCTCTCTGCACCTGCGCATAGTCGTTGTCATAATTGTAGTCGTCTTCAGTGCCTTTAACGGGGCTGCTGACGAATTCGGTATTGTCGCCGAACTGGTAGAGGTTGACCATGAGGTTACCTTTTGCTGATGTGTCTCTCGCATAGGTGAGGTAAAACTTGCCGAGATCAACGTCGAAGTGGTTGGCATAGTCGTTGTAGGCGATGTTCTCACTCTTCGGGTCAGTCTTTGCCGCCGTTACGCCCTTCACGCTGCCGTGGCTGTTCTTCTCCCTGTCTGCAACCTCGAAGCCGAAGGTAAGATCGGCCGCATCACCGATGTAGTACTGAAGCTTGCCGTCAACGTAGCTCGCTTTGTAGTCGGAATCGTCATAATAACCGTCGGCCTCTCTTTGTGATACCTGGACATGACCGTTCAGTTTTTCCGTAGAGAACCCGTACCTTGCAATACCCTTCTGGTATCCGAAGCTCCCGGCCTCTGCCGCAAGATTAAGGCCCGCATACTTTGCGCCGCGCTTGGTGGTGATGATTACGGCGCCTGAAAGCGCATCGTCGCCGAAGAGATATGATGCGCCACCCTTGACGACCTTGATCGACTCGATATTGTCGAGATCTATGTTTACCTTGCCCGTTCTTTCAAATACGGGGACGCCGTCGATGACGATGGCAACGCCGGGCTTTTCACCCATGTAGACCTGGTTCTCAACACCCCTTATGTGGATCTTGAGCGTGTCGCCGCTGTCATACTCCGTTGTGATGCCGGGCACAGACTGAAGGACCTGCTTGATGCTTTCGGTATGCGCCTTATCCACCTCTTCACCGCTGATTGCGGCGATGTTTGATGCCTCTGTACGCTTGCCCTGGAACCTGTCGTCGATTGTTGTGGACGTGACCGTAATGTCGCCGAACTCTATCGTCTCCTCAGCGAGAACGGGCTGCGCCGCCACTGCCGAGATAAGAACAACCGCCGGGATGAAGTTTGTCAGTTTTTTTATGTAACGATGCTGCATTTCCTGCTTTTTCTTCACTTCTTTCTCCTTTTAAAAAATAAAATTAAAAAAGATATCCCCCCACCATGGGGGGATATTGAAATAGGAGGACGAAAGGTATCTTTCATCTTGGCGGCTCTAACAGCAAGTGGCGTGCCAATAATTGTTGGAACTCTTAACAGCTTGAAAGTAAAGGGAAATATTGTCTATGGATGGATGGGCCTGGTAGATATCGAATGCTGATTCTCTATTATATCCAACAGGGTTGTTGGATATGAAACAAGGTGTTTTGTGTCGGGTTGGAAGATGGCAAGGGGAAAGAGGGGAGGGGAGGCGGCGGCAGAATTCTGCCGCCGCACCTTCTCTGTTTTTTCTAGAACTTACCCGTTGCCTTCACCCAATAGGTGCGTCCCGGCTCATTTACCCTGCCGATAACCGTGCCCAGGTCGGCGCTTCCTTTTGCAAGATGCTCGGAGTAGGTTTTGTCGAGCAGGTTGTCGACACCTGCGGTGAAGTGGATGTCCTTTGTCAGCCTGTAGCCGCCGTTGATGGATAGGACTTCGAAGCCGTCCGTCTCTCCGATATCCGTACCGTAGATAGTGCCGCTGCCTACGTCTATCCTGTCTTGTTTGGCCACCATCCTGTAGAGGATGCCGCCCGAAATGGTCTTGTTATCGTAGTTTATGCCTATAGTTCCCTCAAGCGGCGGCATCTGGGCAAGATCTGTATCGTCTGTTTCATTGTCGCCATGAACGTAGGAAAGGGTGGCATTGAACGTCATGCTATCAGCAAAGCTCCAGGCCATATCCGCCTCGCCCCCATAGATCGTGGCATCGATATTTTTGGCATCGGCGCCACTGTTTGCGATTAGTATATAGTCCGTAATGTCAGAATAAAAGAGGGCCACATTGACTTTAAGCCTTTCTGCGCCGTACTTCAAGCCTATATCGAACTGGGTGTTCTTTTCCCTGTCGATGGTAAAGTCCTTTTCACGCTCCCAGTAGTCGGGGGAACGCTCGGCACGGCCCAGACCTACGTAGGTAGTGGTCCGGTTTGGGGTCAGGTCATGCTCCCAGCGCAGAAAGCCGCTTGTATTGGAGTCGTCATCGCTTGTGCCGGGAGTAGCGCCACCATAACCGTCAGTGTCCATCATTGTCCATAACGCTTTCGCCTCGGCCTCCGATTCGTCCAGCCTTGCGCCTATAACCATGCGGTCTTTTTCGGCAATATAATACTCAAGTTCACCGAAATAGCCTCTCGTTTCGAAGCTTGCCTGGTCCTGCCGTGCGCCTAGTGCGATGACACCGTCCATATTGTCTTTGTCCATACGCGACCTGTGCTCGTTAGTCTGGTAATCGGCGCCTACTGTAGCCGCTGCCGCTTCACCCAGATCGAGCTTGGCCTCGGCGCGCGCCCCCTTTGTCTCGCGGTCGGGGTTCATCACCGACCTGGACCCAGCCGTGGTGTTCCTAAACGAGAAGTTGTCCATGACATGATCGATATAGTTGTGGTAGGCCTTTATTTCTACACTCTCGAAGAGATCAGATAGGTTGCGGCTGGCAATTTTTACACCGTAACCGTCGCGGTCGAACTCAGCGCCGTCCATTGTACGGTCGGCATATGCAGCCTCTCCGTCGCTTTTATCGTAGCTGAATTCAATTTTAGTATTTTCAGTGGGGGTCCATCCTGCAATGCCCGTTGCGCTCCAGCGGGTATACTCGGAATGGACCTCGCCGCCGTCGCCGTCCTCGTAGTCGTCCGAATGGGAGCGTGTCCCTATGGCCCTTATAAAGCCGGTCTGGGTTCCGGCGGTCACATCGAGCATCTGGTCGTTTCTGCCGAAGCTGCCGTAGAGCAGGCTGCCTATACCCCGCACACCGGGCTCCTCGAAGCGCTTCGTGTCTCGCTCAAAGAGGACGGCCCCGGCCACGTTGGCGCCGTAAATAACACTCTGGGGGCCCTTGAGGACGATGATCTTGTCGTAAGACTCCGGGTAAACATAGGCGGTGGGCGGGTCCATACGGTTGTTGCAGCCGCCTAGAATACTGGAGCCGTCGAGGAGGATATTCAGGCGGGATCCTCCCATGCCGCGCAGCGCGGGGTCGCCGTCGGTTCCCCCTTTGCGGCTAACGGCAAATCCGGGAATATTCTTGAGGTAAGATGCACCGTCCGGTGCGGGAACAGGCTGTCTGGGGGCCTTCGGGTCCGTTTCCACAGTAAGGGGGTCTGACATCATTGGAGCGGTGACTACAATATCCCCGAATTCCACTCTTTCTTCTGCCTGCCCTGTAAATGCCGACAAAATAAACAGCATGGCAGATGCAACACCTGTTATGGCCTTTAATATGTTTTTTCTTTTCCTCATTGAAATAATACCTCCATTTAATTTTTATAAAAAAGCTTCCGGCCCTGACGGGCAGCGATGTAAGAGAATGACGGAAGGGGCGCTTTTATCGCAATTTAGTCATTTGTGCAATGGATGTGCCAAAAACGGGTAGGTTCCTGGTGTCAGGGAAACTAAGGGCATAGATGGTGCGCAGCAGATTTATGTAATATATTGAGGTTCTAAACTGATTTATTTCAAACAGTGCTGCCGCATATGAAGCAGAATTTTGCTTGCCGGATTAAAGGGGTTCCAGGAGCCTTCCCGGGTTGGGGAGGTAGGTCTTGATTCTTTCCCCACTCAGCTCGCATATTATGTGCTGACGGTGGCAAGGGCCGTCCCTTCGGCGAGAGAGAGCAGGACAAGGGAGGCGGCTATGAGCAGGATTCTTTTCATGGCGGAAATGATAGAATATTAGAGGTTAAAGGGCAACCTTTTTGCTTGACTATACGGCAGCGACAGCTATTATTCTACCATGTCTATAAAGCTTGTCATATTTGATCTTGACGGGACGCTCATCGATTCCCTGAAGGATATCACTGCGGCCCTTAATCATGCCACGGCCCCCTACGGGATAGAAGAAAAGAGCGTCCGCGGAATGGGGGACCTGCTAGGGACAGGCATCTCTATTCTCATAGACAGGGTGCTCGGTGATGAGAGAGGCCGCCTCAAGGAGGAGGTGCTCGCCCGCTTCATGGATTACTATGCGGCCCACCTCGTTGTTTTTACCTCGGTTTATCCGGGAGTCAGGGAGACGCTTGATAGGCTTGGCAGGTATAAAAAGGCTGTAATAACCAACAAGCGTGAGCAGTTCGCCAAAATAGCGCTTAACGAACTGGGGATAGGCTCATATTTCGATTCAATTTTAGGAAGTGACTCTGTTGCCGAGAAAAAGCCGTCCCCCCTACCTGTCCTCCATCTTCTCGACCTTTATAAGCTTAATCCTTCCGATGCCGTCATGGTGGGGGACAGCGAGATAGATATTGCAGCGGGAAAGGGGGCAGGTGTGAGGACTGTTGCCGTGACCTACGGTTACAGGGAGAGGGACGCCCTTGAGGGAGCCGATTTTATTATTGATGATATCGGGGAACTGGCGGGGGTTATTGAGGGGATTTAATCGCTTAGGGTTTAATTCCCTTTAGCTTGCTACGCTCTGTCATTCCCGCCCCGTATCAAGTACGGGGTAAATTCCAGCGAGAATCTAGTCCTTGGCAAACTGGATTCCGGGTCAAGCCCGGAATGACAAGCAAATACCCCCGTCAGCTTGCTGCGGGGATGTTTAATTCTTTCAATGAAGTTCTTGTTCTTCGGTTTCGGTTACAATTAAATAACCTTAATGAAAAGCGGTATAACTTCCCCTCCGCTGGTGGGAGGGAAAAGCTTTGTTTTAGAGATGGCCTTAGCCACGCTCACAAAAACCTTGAAAGTAAAGCCGGGACGGCCGTCTCGACGCGTAGTATCCTCTCTCCGAGGGTGACCCTCTTAAAACCGATCTCCTCGAATGTCTCTATCTCACGGCTTATGAAACCGCCTTCGGGGCCTATGGCCAGCGTCACCGGCCCTTTCACCTGCCAGGTGAAGGCCTCGTCAGCTGCAGGATGGGCAACGAGCGGCAGAGAGCCGTTTATAATCCCGGGGAGTTCCTCCCTTACAAAGGGTTTGAAGAGGCGCCTCATATGGATCTCGGGCAGCATGGTGTCCTTCCCCTGTTCGAGGCCGAGTATGAGCTGCTCCCTCATCGCTTCATCTTCCAGTTTGGGGCTCTCCCAGAAGCTCTTTTCCACCCTCCAGGAGTTTATGATGTAGATCTTTTTTACCCCCATGGAGCTGACAGCCTGAAATATGCGGCTCAGCATCTTGGGGCGCGGCAGCGCAAGAACAAGCGTGACGGGAAGGGGAGACGGGGGAGGGCTGTTGAGACTGACCTTCATCTCCAGAGACTCTTTAGTTATGGCTGTCACTATGCCGCTTCCCATATTGCCGTTAAGCTCCCCTACGGCCAGTTCATCTCCTGCCGAGGCATTAAAGACCTTCCTTGCGTGTTCAAGGCGGCGTCCTTTGATGCGAACAATGTTCGATGCATCCGTTAAAAAGTCTTCATCATTGAGCAGGATAAGATTCATAGCTTTAGATTGTATATTCCAAGCATGGCTATTGCAATCTTCAATTAAACAGATATGTAGAATTCAAATGGGCAATGCAATCCCAGCTTTGTTATAATCAGGTTATATTGAAACCCTGTTGATAAATCTCCATCTTAAAAAATGAGAACATGAAACAGCTTGGCCCTGATTGTATGTATTCAAAAGGATCGTGACGATGGAACAAAGAATTGACAATGCCCCCGAAAATTATGCCCCAACCGGCTTTTACAGCAAGCCCGGTCTTTCCTTTGTCCTCCTCGTGTTAATCATTTTAACCGTTTCCGGTATCGCCACCTATGCCCTTAATGAAATTAAATCCCGTAAGAGCGAAGAGATTGAAGGTACGCTGAAAACTGTTCTCTCTACCACTCATGAAGCGCTGACAGTCTGGGCTGACGATCACATCGATGACCTCCAATACTGGGCCTCCAGGCCTGATGTGGGGGAGATGGTTCAAGACCTGCTCACAGTGCCTAAAAAAAAGGAATCCCTTGCCTCTTCAACATATTTAAGAGAACTGCGAAGAACATTTCAGCCTGTTTTGGAAGATCACGGCCATCTCGGTTTTTATATTGTCTGCCCTGATTATATCAATATCTCCTCTTTGAGAGATGAAAGCCTCGGGTCAACAAACCTCCTTGCAGGGGAAAGTGACTATCTCGAAAGGCTTTTCAAGGGTGAGAATGTAATGACAACACCTTTTAAAACGGACGTCCCCTTACCCGGGAAGGGAGAGACTCTCTCTCTGGACGAGCCGACCATGTTCATCGGTGTCCCCGTCTTCGATGCCGGGGAAAAGGTTGTTGCCGCCCTCCTGATCCGTATAAACCCTGCTGAAAATTTTTCCCGTATAGCAAAGCTTGGCCGCATCGGTGAAACGGGCGAGACATATATTGTAGACAGGGCTGGCCTGCTCATATCGGAGAGCCGTTTTGATAGTCAGCTAGTCAAGGCCGGTCTTATAAATGAAGAAGAAAGGGGCATGCTTAAAGTTTCAGTTCGTGACCCCGGCGTAAATCTCATTGAGGGAGGAAGTTCGCTCCTTCCCAGGGAGAAACAGCCTTTAACGTTTATGGCAAAGAGTGTGACTGAAGGTAATAGTGGCGCAAATCTCAAAGGTTATAATGATTATCGCGGTGTTCCTGTAGTCGGGGTCTGGCTCTGGGATGATCTTTTTGGCCTCGGAATGACAACAGAAATTGATTTTAATGAGGCATTCAGGGACTATCATTTTACCCGTAATATCCTTATGGCGGTGCTTTTCTTTACATTGCTCCTTTTTCTTGTTCTTTACGCCTTCATAATGAAGAGCCGTGGTGAGGCCCTCATTCTAAAACAGGAGGCCGAAAAATTAGCCGCTGAGACAAATGCCGCCAATGAATTGCTGGAGTTTGAGGTGGAAGAGAGAAGAGTTGCCCAGGAAGAGCTATTGCACAGTCAGCAAGCCCTGAAAAAGGCCCAGGAAATTGCCCGTCTGGGCACGTGGGAATATGATGTAGTCGATAACAAAATTATCTGGTCTGATGAAGTCTACCGCATATTTGGAGTAGATATAGAGAGCTTCGAAAATACCTTTGAATTCTTTATTGAACTTATTCATCCTGATGACAGAGAATACGTTCTAAGTGAGATCAAGGCCTCCATGGAAAGTAAAAAAACTTTCAGTATAGATTACCGTATAGTGCAGCCAGGCGGTGATATAAGGTATGTACATGAGGAGGCAAAGGATATTTCAGACGATAGAGGGAATCCCCTTCGCAGGATAGGCACTGTCCAGGACATTACGGAGCGTAAGGAAGCGGAAAAAGAGATTGAGAGCCTGGCGAAATTCCCTTCAGAAAACCCCTTTCCTGTAATGCAGATCTCATCTAAAGGTAAGATCCTTTACGCCAATGAAGCAAGCAGGCCGATCCTCAATGTGTGGGGAGTTGAAGAAGACAGGCTTCCATCTGCGATGAAAACTTTTATAGCAGGGATTTATGCAGAGGGGAAAAGCTGGGAAGTTGATGTTGAACAAGGCATGCAGACATTCTCAATCACCTTCATCCCTGTTAATGAGTCTGACTATGTTTATGCGTACGGCCTTGATATTACAGCCCGAAAGAATGCGGAGATAAATCTGCTGGAGGCCAAGAAGACAGCTGAGTCAGCGACTAAGGCCAAGAGCGAGTTCCTTGCCAATATGAGCCATGAGATCAGAACTCCCATGACAAGCATTATAGGGATGGCGGAACTGCTTTCGGAGAGCGAACTGACAGATAAGGAGAAAGACTATGTGGAGCGTTTGAAGGGTTCAGGCGACGCCCTCCTGAGCATCATCA